>RDSB01000006.1 GCA_004923195.1 Marinifilum sp. JC120
CCTACGAAAAAACGTTGCCCGAGAAATGCTTCCACAAACCTGCCAACTGATGATATTGTCATTTTAGCCATGTCAGCCTCCTGCTAGTTTCACTTTTACTGGTATACTACCAGATTAAACAGGGGAGTGCTGACATGGTATTTCTTGTTGGGGGGCTAGCTCTCCCACTTTTTTAGGTTAAAGCTAGTGGCTGTTTCATCTGTAAGAGCTGCCTTTTACTTTCTTTATATTCGTCGCTTTCAGGCTTGTGTTTTTCTTGGCTTGCTGTTTTTAGTGCATATTTTCAAATATATAGTTTAATATTAACTGTTGATTTATTTATATGCGAAGCTGTGTGTATAGAATTGATGTGTTTTGCTGTTGTGCCAGCGGAACATGTTGGCTCCGAAATAGTTTTCTATCCGAACATGATGAAGTGCCCGGGCATGAGCATGTGGTGCGTGTCAGTGCTGTGGATCCATGGTGTACAGCGGTAGATGATTTCTACCCATGAGTGGGAACAGTTCCTTGATATATGAGGGGGCTATTATATTTCAGTCTCTGAAGGATATGTTTATCCTTGTAATCAGGTGCGGTATATATAGTTTGTCTGGCTACTAATTAGATGTCACATGCGTCACATAATTATGCTGTAGATAGACAAAGGGATAACTTTGGATTTGCTGAAACCCTGCGGTTTCAAGGGCAGCGGAAACGGCATTGGAAGGGAAAATATACCCCGGCATGTTGATCAGTACCTCTCTCAGTCTGAGTAGAGCGCAGTGCAGGGACTGAACAAGCGCGGACTGCTAAATGGCCAGTCCCAGCACAAGTAAACACAACCAAACACAAAATATTTACCCAAGTTCATTTGATATTGAATCTCAGCATCAGTTATGCTAAGACTACGATCCACCGTTTAAAACGGTTTTAAAATAACTTTTATCCTGAACTTTTTTAGATGGATTGGGTATTTGTAATGAATTTGATTCAATTTGAGAAATCTCCCGAAGCAAAGAATAAAAGCACCATGCACAATGTGGACGAGGATTTTATCCAGTTTACGCCGCTGCATTCCGGCATTACTCTGGTTACGATGGATTGCATGCTGGAAAATCCGGTATCCATAAGTTTCATCCCTCCACCCGAAACCATCGGCATCGGATTCAGCCTGTCGGGAAGTATGAACTCAAGCCCTGAAGGATGGGGTTCGAATATTTCCTTTGATTCGGGGCTGAGCCATTTCAGCTATTTTCCTTCTGCAGACGAACTTGATGAAACATTTTCAGAAGGCAGGCTTCGTAGGGTCTGCCTCATGATGCCTATGGATTTATTGCAGAAATACATGGCACATTACACAAAAAATCTATCCCCAAGTCTGGAAATACGACACACTGAGCCAACACACCTGACTTCGCCGATCACCCCCGGAATGAGGGCTGTAATCTCCCAGATTTTCGAATGCCCACATCAAGGGATAAGCCATGACTTTTTTATTGAAAGCAAAGTGATGGAATTGCTTGCCTACAAATTTAAGCAGTTGGGGTTGCACACCCGTAAGGACCGCATTTCGCTTTCCTCTAAGGATGTTGATGGGGTTGTCCATGCGGCAAGTCTCTTAACTGAAAATCTGGATACTCCTAAAGGTCTTGATCAAATTGCCCGCGCAGTGGGTATGTGCCGCTCGAAATTACATGAAACATTTCGAGAAATGTATGGCATGACCCCTTTTGAGTACCAACGTGATTACCGCCTCGATATTGCAAAGCAACACCTACTTGATAGCTCCATGAACATTACGGAAATCGCTTTTGCCGTGGGCTATTCCAGTTCCGGTCATTTCACCAAGGCATTTAAGAAACGTTATGGAGAGCTTCCGGGAAAATACCGTAGGCAATAATGTTCCTGAAATTTTTTTGGACGATTGTGCAAAAAAAATAGAAAAAAGTGCCAGCCACATTTCTCCAATCTTTCTAGAACCCTTCTCATGTTGGCCGCTCCGCAAGAATTATTTTCAAGAACTTGCGAAATACTCTTCGGCCGTCATGAGGAGGATTTATGCAACACAACGAGTATATAAAGTTGCCCGGAAGACTGAAGGGGGGCCTTCCTTTCGTGATCATGGCCCTGCTGCTGCTCTCGTCTCCGGCAATCGCACAGGATCAGCACAAAAATGCCACGGCAGACAAGGGCCAGCAGGATATGCTGCTTGCCCCGGTTACGGTCACCGCCAATAAGCAGAAAGAAGAGGTCCAAAAGATCCCCGTGGCCGTGACTGTGTTCAATGAGATGAGCATTGAGGACAAGAAATTGGACAGCCTTAGCGACCTCAGTGATTACGTGCCGAACCTGATGCTTTTCAGCGATGGCCCTCCGGGCGTCAATACTCCGAGTATGCGAGGAATTCATGCTGACGCCGAAAGCCAGTCAGTTTCTACGGGTCTTTTTGTTGATGGAATTCCGGTATCATCAACTCTTGGGTATTCCAATGGACTTTTGGATATCGAACGGGTCGAAGTTTTGCGTGGGCCTCAAGGAACGCTATACGGCAAAAATACCGAAGTTGGTGCCATCAATATCATTACACGTCTCCCGGGTAATGAATATCGCGGCAAAATCACGACGGATGTCGGTCTCAACAGTAAATCAGCCGCATTCAATTTAAGTGGTCCCATTATGCAGGATCAACTGTTTTTCGGTTTTGCAGGCGAGCTTTCTCAGAATGACGGATTTATCGAGCATACTGCGTCGGGCAATCCGGTGGACGAAGAGAAGTACCTGTACGGAAAGGGACAATTACGTTGGTTACCTAATGAAGATCTGGAGCTACGACTGATTGCTTCCCATACCCAGTACGACAACGGTGCTTTCAGGATGGGCCCTAACCCCGATTGGTGGAGCGAAATGCTTCAATCCATTCCCGGAGACCGCGAGGTTTCTTCTGACCACGAGGGTAAAGGTAAATCCTCGGAATCCAGTCAGGCTTTGAAAATATCTTACGACATCAATGATTATCTGTCTCTCACATCCACCACTACTCACAGATATTTCAACGATAACAGAAACGTAGATATCGACATGACTTCCGCCGACCTGCTTTGGAGAGATTTCGATAACGACTACCGGACCATTACTGAAGAATTACGGTTGAATTATGCCAACGAAGGATGGAAATGGCTCACCGGACTCTATGTTGACAGGGATACCATTGACATCCGGGAAACAGCAAGTGGCGGCCCACGCACTCAGGATGTTGAAAAACACTCATATGCTGCTTTCGGGCAACTTACTGTGCCTGTCACTTCAAAGTTAAGTGCTATTGGTGGATTGCGTTACGAGGTCCAAAAAACCGACTTTAAAGATAAAGTCACCAGCGAAGATATGGATGGCTCCTGGGATAACTTCGCCCCTAAGCTTTCTTTGGAGTACCAGTTCCAGCCCAAGCTTATGGGATATGCTTCTGTTGCCAAAGGCTTCCGTTCCGGGGGGATCAATTACAACTATGTTGATGCTGACAAAGCCAAATATGATTCCGAGGAACTGTGGTCCTATGAAATAGGAGCCAAATCCAAGTGGCTGGATGACAGACTTCTGCTGAACGGTGCCGCCTACTACATGGATATCCAGAACATGCAGGTTTATGAAGGCTACCCGCCCATGCGTCTCGACATATCCAACTCGGCAAAGGGTATCGGCTACGGATTGGAACTAGAAGCGCAGGCCCTTATTACCAAGGCTTTGAGCGTGGATGCCAGTTTCGGTTACTCTAATGTTGAATTCGATGATTTCACGGAAGACGGCGTGAGTTATGATGGCAAGAAAAGTCCCTTTGCACCGGAGTACACCTTCAATATCGGAGCACAATACCGCATGGAAAACGGTTTTTTCTCCAGAATGGATGTTGTCGGTTACGGAAAAATGTATCTGGACAAGGCTAACCGGTACTCTAGGGACGCTTACCAGCTCGTGAACGGCAAGATCGGATATGAGGGCGAGAATCTGGATGCATACCTTTATTGCAAAAACATCTTTGACACCAGATACGACACCACAGGTTATTACGGTGGGATGTATACTCTTTACAGCGATCCGCGTGAAGTCGGCCTGAACCTGTCACTACGCTTCTAAGGGCAATAATTAAACCAATTACGGAGAAATGTATGAAATTATTAAATATCCTATTCAGTGTATTCCTGTTAGTACAACCGACCAGTGCCTTTGCGCACACACTCTGGGTCAACTGCTTCGAATCACAAGCCCATGCTCCGGGACACGCTATAGTGTCTCTGGGTTGGGGGCACGCCTTACCCCTTGATGATATACTCAATTCACCCAATGGCCGTGTCAACGTGACGGCTTTCAACCTTACCGATCCAACAGGTAAAAAGGTTGAGTTGTACAATCCGACATTAAAGGAAAGTAAGCCTTTTGTTTCTAACGCTAACTATTCAGTCTTCCCCGGCGATATAGGGGTGCAGAGGATTTCCTTTGAAAAAGAATCCGCACCCGGTGTGTATCAGCTTGGCGCGAAATCCCGCCCGGCCTTCTACACGAAATATATCGACACAAAGGGCAGGCAGCGGATGAAGCTAAAGCCAAAGGACGAGCTCAAGGACATAAAAAAGGTGCTGATGTCGGTCAAATATGAGGCCTTCGCAAAGTCCTTTTTCACTGTCGGCAATTGGAAAACACCCGCACCGATCGGACATGGACTGGAAATCATACCGAAGACCGATCTCAGTAATATCCGGGTAGGCGACATGGTGGAAGTTGAAGTACTCTATCACGGTACCCCTTTAAATAATTCCCCCAAAAGTCCCGAGTTCATCACTGCTTCCAGCAGCACCTTCGGTCAGGACGATGGTTTTGCTCTGTTTTCAGCGATTCAGAAAGGTAAAGCGCAATTCCGGGTTCAAAGCCTGGGTCAATGGCGCGTTGTTGTGAAACACAAGGAAAACATCACAAAAGACGGTCCGCTCAAGGAGCTCATGGGTAAAGCCGAACAGGCCTACAATGCGGCGACCATGACTTTTTCCGTTAAATGATGATGCAGGATCTGTCAAAAATTAACATCAAAGTCTATTGATAGAAAGTTCATTATGGGTCATTTTTAATTCTTCTAAGAGTAGTAATCGAGGATGTTCGTGCATACTTAAGGGGGTGCCTGTACCTTTTCGGGTCAAGCACAGTTTCTGATATAAAATTCAGAGCTGAGCTTGTATGTCTTGACTTATATTGATAAAGACTTTCATACTCAAAATCATTTAACCCAAATTATGAGTTTTCCATGCTTAAATCAATAACGCTTGGGGCTCTTCTGATGATCGCGCTGGCTGCTAACGACTCCGGCGCGACATCACAGCCCACTTATGAAAAAGCAGTAAAAGCGCTGAAAACAGAAGCTGCTGCATCTGAAAAATATCAAAAATGGGATGACATCAAGAGAGACCTTGCCGCTGAAATCACCAACATGAAGATGCTTGATGATTGGATGAGTTTCCAGACCGCAAAGTATCAACGCTATGTAAAAAGGCAGCAGAGAACCATTGCGGAATTGAAACGCCGCAAAGCTGAAGCGCAAAAGATTCGCATGGAACTTGAGCCATTTTTAGAAACAATTGTCGATAAACTGGAAGAGCAGATCAAAGCTGATCTTCCTTTTCTTAATAAAGAAAGGACACAACGTATCGCTTTTCTGCGGGACTCCCTTGATGATTACCATTTGGAGCTCAGCGAAAAACTGCGCCGGGTCTTTGAAGCCTTGCAGGTTGAGACAGAATATGGACGTAATGTGGAAACCATTTCAGAGCAAATTGATCTGAACGGAATTCCGACTACGGTTTCCGTTTTTCGGCTTGGAAGGACGGCACTCTATTACCAGACCGAGGACGGTAGATCTTCCGGCTACTGGGATCGCCACGGCAGAACATGGGTGCCTGTGAAGACCGAATTTTCCAGAGACATCCAGAAAGCAAAAGATATGGCCTCGCGTAAGCGGGCAGTGGAACTTATCTCACTGCCTATTGCTCAGCCGGCCGACAAAATATGACAGGGAAAATCCAATGAAAAAAACTATCTTTGCACTGTTTGCCGTCCTGATTCTGGCCACTTCGGTTCAGGCTGTAAATACAAATACCGTGTCCCGGGTTGTTGCGGGCAATTTGAGCACGGTGAAACAGGAAGCCAGACAGACTGAGCTAACCATCGCTGAACAACAAAAAGAAATACAACAAGAATCTGCCACGCTGAAAAAATCCATTGCCGGAAAGAAGAAAGAATTTCAGACACTGAAAGCACAATATGAAGCTCTGCTGGCTGAAGAAAAGAAATTGAAGGATGAGTTGGCGGAGCAGGCTCATGAACTGAAAACCATTGATGGCGCAATCCGTACTTCTGCCAAACAGGCCGGTGATTATTTCAACGAAAGTCTGACCACCCCGGATCACCCTGAACGTCTGCCTGTGCTTGAGGCTATCCTTAAGCCGAACATATTTCCGGGAATGGAGAGTATCAAGCAACTCTTGAATCTCTATCTCGATGAAATGTATACAGGCGGGGAAATCGTCCATAAGAATTCGGAATTCATCGCAAAAGACGGACAGGCCAGAAACGGAGAAACCATCCGCATCGGTACATTTACCACTGTTTTCAGAACCCCTGACGGTGAACTTGGCTTTCTGCGCCCTGATTCCGGGGGGGGCGGACTGACCGCTGTTGCTGGAAAACCGGGCTGGATGCTCTCTCGCACCATTAATGATTTTTTTGATGGTAAGAGTAATCTTTTTCCTGTGGATATCTCCAACGGAGCCGCCCTGCAACGCCTTGCCCAGACTCAGAAAAGTTTTACGGAATGGCTGGCCGCAGGGGGGATACTGGTCTGGCCTATTCTCCTTGTGGGATTGATTGCCGCGCTGATCATTATTGAACGCTTCATTTCATTGAGTCGTATCCGGGCCAATTCCGGCAAAAACATGGGCCGGATTATAGAACTTGTTTCCGGTGGGAAATGGTCGGAATGCCGGGAATTCTGCCTACAGAAATCTAGTTTTCCTACCTGTCGAGTTATCAACCACACATTGAAATATGCAGGAACGAGCAAGGAAATTCTCGAAAACGCGTTTCAGGAAGGGCTGCTCAAAGAGCTTCCTCTGCTTGAACGGTTTCTGCCGACTCTGAATGTTCTGGCCGCAGTGGCCCCGCTGTTAGGTCTGCTTGGAACGGTTACAGGTATGATCAACACTTTTCAGATTATCACCATATACGGAACCGGTGATCCGCGGATGATGTCCGGCGGTATATCTGAAGCTTTGGTCACAACCCAGTTGGGACTGGCTGTAGCTGTGCCGATCATGCTCCTGCATCACATTCTTGACCGCAGGGTGGATAAAATTGTGGGCGACATGGAAGAAAAAGGTGCCAGTATAGCTGTGGCTCTGATGAAAAAAGAACCCGCGACGGAAAAGGGTACGGTGTACGGAGATGCTGCATAATCTTCTGGAAAAATGGTTCTTCCACATTCAAAACGGCGGGGAAATTATTATCCCGATTTTCCTGCTGTCTATTATCATGTGGACATTGATTTTCATTAAAATCAGTTTTTTCCTGCGGGTAAAAAAGAGTGAAAACACAGCCAAATACGTTGGATGGCAACGGGAGATTCATAGCCAATACCAGCAACAGCGCAGCAGCAATGCGGAACTGAACAAGAAAACTCTGGATTCAATCCAATCTGCCCAGCAGGCCAAATCCATGCGGTATATACGCACCATCATGGTTCTTGCGGCCCTCGCTCCGCTGCTGGGGCTGCTTGGCACTGTTACAGGCATGATCTCGACATTTGATGTCATCGCCATCTCCGGTACCGGTAATGCCAGAGCACTTGCTTCCGGAATTTCCGAGGCCTTGATCACCACCCAGAGCGGGCTGATTGCAGCCGTACCCGGAATGCTTTTCGGGTCAATTCTTTACAGCAGAGCCAACAAGCTCAGCAAACGGATTGAAATTTTCTGCATCGGACTGCAACACGGAACAACTTCAGAGGAATAGCCGGATGGTAAATATACGCCAAAGAAGAAAATTACGTAGCGGCACATCTGAAATAAACATGACGCCGCTGATTGATATGGTCTTTATTCTTTTAATCTTTTTCATCGTAACCACCAGCTTTGTCCGCGAGGCCGGAGTGGAGGTGGAACGCCCCTCCGCCCAGTCCGCCGAGACTAAGGCAAAAGCGAGCGTGATTCTCGGGCTGACCGCTCAAGGGAGGGTCTTTGTTGAAGGCCGATCACTGGATATCCGCTCTGTGCGGGCCTACATGGAAAAGTTTCTCGCAGAAACACCCGAAGGTTCCGCCGTTGTTGTTGCAGATAAGTCCAGCCATACCGGAACACTGGTTCAGGTGCTGGATCAATGCCGTCTGGCCGGGGTGAAAAACGTCAGCGTTGCTGCGAGGAAACCGCAATGAGCCCCCGCACTGCCGGTGAATATTCTCTTTGTATGCTTCTCGCTCTATTCATGGCTGGAGGGGTAAGTTTGGCCATGGTCTGTCTAACTGAGATTGAGAGACCTGTAGCATCTCCGCTCATTGAGGGAGCCATCCGTCTGGCTGCCCCTGAACCGGATCAGGTCATTGAAGAGAAAAGGAAAAAACCACAGGATGAGCCGCCCCCCCCGAAAGATTTGGATTTGAAATTTACCGCAAATCCCACCCCTAAGCAGCAGGCTCCGGTCATGCAGATGAGGATTCCCGCATTTGATGCGGACATTCATCCGTCCCTCACCGGTGGCATCTCCATCCCGACAGCCTCTCTGGGCGGCATGGGCTTCAATATTAACGAAGTTGATGATGTTCCACAGGTGTTGCGCAGTATCCCTCCTGAGTATCCATTCGCTGCAAGGCGTTCAAGAACCGAAGGGGAAGTTTTGATTAGGCTGCTGGTTAGAAAGGACGGCAAGCCGGACAATCTTTCGGTACATTCCTCCTCGCCGGTGGGAATTTTTGATTCTGCCGCCTTAAGTGCAGCCAGAAGATGGCGTTTCAAGCCCGGACGTTATGCCGGGAATGACGTGGACACATGGGTCCTGATTCCATTTAACTTCGAGATGACACAATGATGCACTCAACCCGTATCATCCCTCTAGCGGGATTTCTCTGCGCCTGCTTGATTCTGCTTTGCGCGACTCTTGCCGGAGCGGATAACTTTCCGCCGCAGGCCAGACACGCTTTGATTAAGGCCCAGTCAGATTTGAAAGAAGAGAATATTCAAGGGGCTGAGAGTACCCTCAGTGAATATATCCGGACTACAAAAGAAAAAGTCCCGGCTGAAGTATTCATTATGCTGGGGGCTGCCAGACACGATTCTGGAAACAAAAAAGGTGCCTTAACCGCTTTTCTTGAGGGCTATAAACTATATCCCGGCAACAAATCGCTCTGCCATAACAGCGCGGTGCTTCTTTATGAACAGAGTAAATACGAGCAGGCGGCACGGATGTTTGAAAAAACATACGGACTGGCAAAGCCCAAGAATCCGCAAATGCTCTATCATGCCGGAGCTGCATATTATGAAGGGGAAAAGTATAAACAATCCGCTAGAATTCTGTCCCGGCTTTTAGCTGAAACAAAGAATCCCCAAAAAGACTGGATCAAGCTGGCTGTCCATTCCTATTTGCAGGCAGGGCAGCAGAAAAAGGCCCTCAGCTATCTGAGAGCTTTGCTGAAAAAATATCCGGAAAACCCAGAATACTGGAAGATGCTGGCAAAAGTGGAAATGGACCGTAAAAGATATATTGCTGCTGCTGCCGCTCTGGAAATGGGCTACACATTCACCTCTCCCACAAAGCAGGAATACAAACAACTTGCACAATTATATAAGTACATTAACGCTCCGCTCAAGGCTGCGGACATTCTGAATAAATTGTACGGGAAGAATCCAAAAAACAAACAGATTCAAGAGCTTGTTTCGTTATACAGCTGCGCCGGAAAATCGCAGGAAGCTTTAAAGTTAGTTGATCAGGTCCTGAAAAAAAATACGCAGCAGGAATATTCTCTGCAATTGTTAATGACAAAGGGCAAACTACTTTATCAGTTACGCGAATTCAACGCCGCAAGAAGAACCTTTTCACTTTGTCTGAAACAAAAGACGAATGCAGCTGAAGCACGCTTATACAGAGGACTTTGCTTTTGGGAACTGAAACAATGGCATCTTTCCAGAAAAGATTTTCAGAAACTGACCCACATAAAACAATACAAAGTCAGAGCCAAAAGGGCACTGGCTGCACTGGACGATCTCCAAGAGGCCAAAACGGAAGCATCAGAAGGATGAGTTTATGAAAAAAGTTCATCCGGTTAAAGCGTATTTGGCTTCATAAATACCCATGATTCTGAGTTTGAAAAAATCCAGATCCCGGTTCAGTCGGCCTGCTTTTCATGGTTTTGATCTTATTTTTAGTGCCTTCCATTGGTACAGATGAGATGGGGTGTTGGTGCCAAGCCAGCATTCCAAAGCTGTGCGTTACTATGGTCTTTGCTATGGTCATAATTGGAGCAAGGCCGGAGGCTTCTACGCGAACGATCCAGCGCACGCATATTTAATCGATTGCGATATACTTCAGTTTCGACAGAACTGGTGTGCTGAAACATCATTTTCGGCATTGCAAACGAGACACATCTACAATGATCCAGACAGGTTTTAATTCTAAAAAAAGGGTCAGCAAAAAATGCTGACCCTTTACTTTTATATCCTGAAATACTTCAAATCTACAAAGCTTCAAATTCCAGATTTTCAATATATTGGTGGTAGTTGTCTATGCCGACAAAATAGCTTGGATCTTCCAGAATGTTGACCACACAGATCTTTTCAGCACGTTTGATCAGGCTGACGCAATCCTGACTGAGGTGGACCAGATAAACCTTTTTTCCGGCCCGTTCGTACGTGGAGGCGATCTTGTTGACCGTTTCGATTGCGGACTGGTCCATGATTCTGGACTCCTTGAAATCAATGATCACTTTGTCCGGGTCACCCTGCACATCAAATTTGCTCAGGAAGAGAGTTGTGGAGGCAAAGAATAACGGGCCGTAAATTTGGTAGTGCTTGATTCCCTGCTCATCGACTATTTTGCGGGCGCGGATTCTCAGGGCGTTTTCCCATGCGAAGATCAATGCAGAGATGATCACGCCGCAGATAACCGCGATGGCGAGATCATATTTTACGGTCAGCACTGTCACCAGCACAATCACAATGACGTCCCATTTGGGAACCTTATTTATAATGTTGAAGGTGCTCCATGCAAATGTCTTGATGACCACGATGAACATGACCCCGACCAGAGCGGCAATGGGCACCTGTTCAATGTATTGCGAAGTGAACATGATAAAAAAGAGCAGTGCGCCAGCCGCAACTATTCCGGAAAGCCTTCCTCGTCCGCCGGAGGAAATGTTGATGATACTCTGGCCGATCATGGCACAGCCGCCCATGCCTCCGAACAAGCCGTTAATAAAGTTGGCTATTCCCTGGGCGAGGCATTCGCGGTTTCCGCTTCCGCGGGTTTCGGTCAATTCATCAACTAATGATAAGGTCATCAGGGATTCGATCAGGCCGATGGCAGCCAGAATCAAAGCGTACGGTGTGATGAAGATCAGTGTATCCCATGTCAGCGGCACTTGGGGAACGGCAAAGGAAGGCAGTCCGCCTTTAATGCCTGTTCCGCCGTTAGACTGGATGAATGAAAGCACGGTTTGTGTATCAATCTGCATGGCGGCGACAAGGATGGAAACTGAAATGATTGCGATGAGTGCGCCCGGTGCCTTGCTGTAAAGTTTGGGAACGACGGTGAGTATCACCATGGTTAAGGCAACTAGTCCGGCCATGATCCAGAGCGGTTGGCCCTGCATCCATGTTCCTTCTGATTTGAACATGTTCAGCTGGGAAAGAAAAATAACAATGGCCAGACCGTTGACGAATCCCATCATGACCGATCTGGGGACCATGCGGATGAATTTCCCAAGGCGGAAGAAACCGGCCAGTAGCTGAAAAATACCGACTAATAACAGTGTGACAAAGAGATATTGGAGACCTGCATGGGAATCGGGGCCGCCCAGTGCATTACCTTCCATGACGAGGCTTACCATTACAACAGCCATAGCCCCGGTTGCACCGGAGATCATACCGGGTCTGCCGCCTATAACTGAAGTGATAAGGCACATGAGAAACGCGCCGTACAGGCCGACCATGGGCGGAACGCCTGCGACAAAAGAAAAGGCTACTGCTTCAGGGACAAGAGCCAAGGCTACGGTAAGTCCGGAAAAGATATCAGCTCTGACACTGCCCTTGGAGGGGGGAACTATTGAGTGGTTCGAATTCACAAAAAATCCTTTTAAAACGGGTTGTAATTATCAAAAAACAAAAAAGTAGAGACCGCAGGAGGGCCCTACTGCAAATATAAAGTAAAAGCTGACTCGTGATTCAGCTTGCTGTGTGAAGTTTATATTCTTGGTGAGATATGGTGAGCGAAAATGGACACCAATACGGTGTGTATTTATTTTTCTAAAGCTGATTCTTATTTATGATAATTGGAGTTGAGTCAACACTTATTGTGGGTGGGGGATAAAATTTTGCCTTTAATTATATTTCTTATGTATTTTTTTTATCGACTGCTGTATGATTTTGACTATCAGTAAACTTGTTGGAGGAGTCAGTATGAAAAAAAAACTTAAATTTAATGTTTTATGGTTAGTTTCTGCACTTGTTTTGGCTTTGCAGGGGTGTGCCACTCATATGCACAATCCGGCCAATATGGAGCTTGCAGGCAACAGTGCTAAAGCAATGGATGAAATAATCAAAGAAACAAATATAGGTGTTGCCGCACAAAAGGCTAATCAAAAAGCATTACTGGAGAGCGAAATTGCGGCAATGGACAACTATATTCGTTTGGATATTGAAGCGGAAATTGAAGATGTTGTCGCATCAAAAGGTGCGTTTAAGTCAAAAGTAATAAAAGTAGTTACTGAACGGCTTGATGAAATCGGGGTGGTTGGAATTGAATCGGGTAAAATGGATATAGCAGACCTCGAAGGTATTGAAAATAAATTATCTAAAATTGAAGTTGTGGCAAGTGTTTACCGTAGATTTCAGGGGAAATTAAAAACAGCACAGCAGGATTTGAAAAAGACCGAGTACGATGCAAAGCTGGGTAGTTGCTCTTTGGAATCTGTGTTTGAGCCACTAGATGAAGACAAGGTTACAGTAATTTTGAATAAAATTACTGATCCAAAGGAAAGGCAAGACAAAGACGACACAATAAGATCATATTATAAAGTACTAACAGATTTGTGTCATGATTTCAGAGAGAAATCGAAGTCTGGGCTATTTAAAGCTGGAAAGATGATTGAAATTCAGAATGAGATTCATTGGGGAGAGGATAAGCTGGCAGGCGCAAAAGTTGAAGCCGAAGAGATAGCCAAAAAGTTTACAGAAAGTCAGAAGATGTTAAAAAAAGCTCTGAAAAGTAAAAATGAGAAATTGAATGCGGAAATCGCAAATAAAATGAAGGAAGCCCGAGAGCTTGTGAGTGTTTCCAGCGATATAGCGAAAGTCATCGGCGATTTAGCCCTTGTGGAGAATGCACTGGACACCCTCGATATTGTTCTGGCTCATGTTGAGACATTATACAATCCGATGAAAAAGGAAGGCCAGACAGGAGAAGAGGCCAAGCAGGAGCCTGAAGTCACTGATCCTGAAAAGGTTCGAATGGCCTACTACGGAATGATTCTCGTTCAATTTGCGGATCTGGCCAAGGAGTTGCACAAGCTTGACGAGCTACGTAACAGACCGCCCATGACAGCGCTTATTATGGTTCGCAATGAACTTGCTGCCCGCCGTGATGTTCTAAAAGCTAGGCTCAAATTTCAACAAAATATAATTGCGCTTCTTAAGGGTAAAAAAGATTCGTTGAGTAGTGAATTAAAACAATATCTTTGGGTGATAGCTTACTACGTAGAAGCCCATAAGACATATGCTGAGTACACGAAATTAATTAAAAAAGCTGAAGACAACATCAAAGTGTCCGCATTCGAGACATTGAGCTACTCCGATCTGGTCAGGAAGAAAGTTGATGTATCAAAAAAGAACGAAGTATATGATGAGGCTTCAAGATTACTGATGCAGTCCAGAAAAGCAATACAGTTGGCTTTTGTCCGTTATTTATATGGTCTCTATCTGGCTGGAACATCATCTTTCCATCATGAATACAAAGCAATATCTCTTGATTATGCTGCCAGTCTTGATGAAGCCAATGCTCGTATTGCCCAGTGGATAGCAATGTTGGGACCGTTGATTGACCAGCAGAAAGAGTATCATTCCGGTGGAATAAAGTCTGAAGAAATTACAGAGCTTGCAATGCAGGCACTTATTGCTGGCGGCGTAATCGGCATTGCAGTTAAATAGGGGGATATATGAGTAAAATTTACTTTGTCATAATGTGTTTAACAATTTTCATCGTTAGCGGATGCGCAGCCAACAAGACCGTGTGTGATAGTGCCCAGTTTTCAGCTGCACAACTGGTTGTTTTTCAGGGGGAATTGAATAAATATTACAATTCAATCAATGCAAACAACAAGGAGCGTATCGCTAATGTCGTCGGTTCTCTGAAAGAAGATAAGCTTTTCAAAGAAAAGTTATCTGAACTTTCCGAGATCGATCTTGCGGGATATTCTGCCATGAAAGACGAAAAGAAAGAGCTATGGGAGCGGCTTAATCTTTATATTCAAAAGGGGCAGCTACAGGAGGCAGTTACTACAGAAGATGTGTTTCCTGTAGGCAAAACCGTTGAAAAACTGGTTGTGCCGTCAGCACAGTTTAAAACAATCCAGAAGAATCTGGCAAGGCTGTCTGAAGATGGTTCAGGCAGTGATCGCGCGAAGTTCCGTCGTCAGGAAGTTAAGTTTTTTATCGCTTATGGAACTGAAGTCTTTGAAAAGTTTAAGCAGAAGAAAGAAGCGTTGGAAGGAACGGAATAACTCTTTAATTATGTAAACTTTTTACGGAGGCAGGCATGTCTGATGAAAAAGATTGGACCTCGCTTAACATGAAAGAGCAAACTGATTACGACTTAATGTATTACGAGGTTCTTGATATCATAGATGATGGGCTTTATGATTTGGAGTATGATAAATCTGATTGCCATGATCTGCATGAACGGATGAAATATGACAAAGCCATCTTGAGACTGAAAAAGAAACGTAGACTGGTTGTGGCTAAGCGAGTGAAGCGGGAGTTGTATTCGATCAATCCCCCGGATGGGACAAAGCTTCAAGAGGCAGAGCAAATCCATTTGAAAATGGAAATGGCTATCAATGAAGATAGGTCCATCAAAAGTATTGTTGGAATTGCCACAATGGCATTGAAGTTGTTTAACAGCGTACAGGCACTGCCTGCATAGTCTGTATAATTTATAAACTGTTTTTTGTTTATCTTTTACACGATTTTGAGGCCCTAGGCATTTTTGCAATGCCAAGGGCCTTTGGGTTTTATCCAGCAGCAACAAATGTCTAAATGTTTATAAAATGCAATAAATTAGAAAAATATATATGGAAATGCGCGATATGAAGGAGGTATATTTCGTAAATTGTAAAACATGAGTAATTCTCAGTTGACCCGCCCTCTCATCTGGACTATCAATTCACCCCCAAGGGCTATCAGCTCCCGTCATCCTGTCCCGAACATACCTTTCCCCCGTTGAATACGTTGAAACGTCTGTGCCGCAGTGTGCTTCTGTCCGGTAGGACAGGCTGAAAAGTTAATTTCTAATTCCCTAGCCCTTACTTCTATTGGAGGAACTGCCTGTCCGGGTGGTTCTGGTTACTTTATTTTTATTCATGCTGGTTCCACGTAGCTGTTGTTGAACCGGATTTTTTAAGGAGTTACAGCAAGATGCAGAAAAGAGAAACATGGGGCTCCCGTACCGGCTTTATTATGGCCGCAGTGGGGTCCGCAATCGGACTGGGAAACATCTGGCGTTTTCCGTACATGGTTTATGAAAACGGCGGTGGCGCATTCCTTATTCCTTATTTTGTGGCCATGCTTGCCGCAGGTATGCCTTTCATGATTCTTGAATTCGGTCTGGGCCAGAAATTTAAGGGTTCCGCTCCCAAGGTTTTTTCCTCCATTTCCAAGAAATGGGAATGGCTCGGCTGGTGGCAGGTTATGGTTTCCTTCATTATTACCACTTATTACGTGGTTGTAGTGGCTTGGTCCATTAACTATTTTCTACTCGCCTTCACACAAGGCTGGGGCGCTTCTCCCAAAGAGTTCTTTTTCGGTGAATTCCTCGGCCTGACCGATTCCCCCATGGACATGGGCGGAGTGCAGACCTCAATCTTCGCCGCAACAGCCGCAGCATGGTTGATGACTTTTGTGGCCGTGTTCACCGGAGTTAAAAGCGGTATTGAACGGGTCAGCAAAATTTTTATGCCCCTGCTTTTCCTGCTTGTATTTATATTTATCGGCAGGGGGCTGATGCTTCCCGGTGCTGTTGACGGTCTTCAGTGGCTGTTTAAGCCTGATTTCAACGCCCTCTTGGACGGTAAGGTTTGGGCTGATGCGTTCGGTCAGATTTTTTACAGTCTGTCCATCGGTTTTGCGATCATGATTTCCTATTCCAGTTATCTTTCCAAGGATTCCGACATCAATAATAATGCCTGCATGACCGTGTTCATTAACTGCGGCTTCAGCATTATTTCCGGGGTCATGATCTTTAGTGTGCTGGGTTACATGGCTCACCAGCAGGGTGTTCCTGTTAGTGATGTTGCCGGTTCCGGTGTGGGGCTTGCCTTCATAACCTTGCCCACTGCGGTCAACCTGATGCCTGCTCCAGCGTTCTTCGGAACATTGTTCTTTCTGGCGCTTACTGTTGCGGGCCTGTCTTCCATGATTTCCCTTGCTGAAGTAGTGGTTTCCGCACTTATCGATAAGATAAATATGTCCCGCAAAGTGGCGGCTTCTGTTTTTTGCGCATTAGGATTTCTGGTCAGCATCGCCTTTACCACTGGTAGTGGTTTGCTTTTGCTTGATATTGTGGACCACTTTATCAACAACTTCGGTATCTTGATCGGTGGATTCATCGAGATCATTTTTGTGGCTTGGTTCTGCAAACTCGATGACCTGCGCAATCATGTTAACCTGACTTCCGAAATTAAGGTCGGTGCGCTTTGGCTGAACAGCCTGCGCTTTGTGGTTCCCGCAATGCTCGGCTTCATGCTGGTGTCAAACTTCGTGGGCGATCTGTCCAAGAACTACGGCGGTTATTCCACTTCCGCGACTGTTGCATTCGGCTGGGCACCGCTTGTGCTCTGCCTCGTGTTCGGTCTTGCCTGCGCCCGCAGTGCCGGTGGATTTGTAAACGTTACCGGAATTAACAGAAACTTCCTGAAAAGGAGCTAGGTATGGAATTCTCAGCAATTATCATGATGCTCTTCGGACTCGGCATTACTTGGGGCGGGGCTTGTGTCTGCTTCCGTATTGCTTTCAATAAAAAGTAAGTTTAAAGATCCATATAATTGATTGAAGCCCTTCCGTGCTCTGCGCGGGAGGGCTTTTTTGATACAAAAATAGCCCAGCCCCGCTAAACCGGGGCTGGGCTTTACTAATGCACACCTTTGCCATGGTCCCAAACGATATTGTTTGGGTAAGAATCCATTAACTCTGTTTTTACTTTCAGCTTAAGAATTCGTTTGCCGCCAGAGTTAAGCGGCGTCTTTCCGGCAGCACAGCTCTGTCTAGCCATGGAGCTGACCGGAAATTTTTGGTTTCCGTGTAAATACTTTTGCCTTGATAAGTACCTCCGTTCCCCGTTGCCACGCATAGGATACATGGTTCCGGGCGGTCTCTTGGGTCATGTCCGGCAGAAATTTCTAGGCGAATCTTCTGCCGTCGGGCAATGTCCATTTTCATGAACTTCCATGGACTCTCGTGGTTCTTGGAGCGTGTTTCCATAATGCGGTTTGGAAATGCGCAGTAAGTCCGGAGAGTTGTTTCCTAAGTAAAACTTTTAGTTTCCGGCAGTTGTGTCCGGAAACGGTGCACACTGTCTTTGAGGGAATGCGCATTTAACAAGCTTTAATCAGAAATTTATGTTGAAATTATGTGTCCTTGTAGACTCTGGGGACTCTGGCCATGAGGGTGGAAACAATTTCGTAATTGATGGTTCCAAGCTCGCAGGCCATTCTTTCTGCTGAAAGTACTGCATTCTCTTGCCGCCCGATGATGACTACTTCGTCCCCAGCCTGCACATCCTTTATTTTACCAACGTCTATGACGCTCTGATCCATGCAGACCCGGCCCACTATCTGAGCTTGTTTACCGTGAACCAGCACCTTTCCGGCGGATGATAGCTGCCGTCTGTATCCGTCGGCATAACCGAGAGGGATTGTTGCCAATTTTGTTGCGAAGGGAGTTGTATACGTATGACCATAGCTGATTTTGAATCCTGCGGGAACTTCTTTGACCTGTGCGATGCGGGCCTTGAGCTGCATAGCCGGTTTCAGGTCGGCATTGATCTGGTGGACTCCGCTTGAGGGGTAAAGGCCGTAAAGCATTATGCCGGGGCGGACCATATCCAAATATGATTCCGGGAGATCGATAATAGCCGCACTGTTGGCAGCATGTTTGAGGGGGATATGGATTCCTTTTTGTTCAATATCTACAAGGATATTTTTGAACTGTCTCAGTTGGCTGAGTGCACTTGATTTGTCCGCTTCATCGCTGGCTGCGAAGTGGGTGAAAATTCCTTCTGTTTCCAGATGGGGGAGCTGGTGGATTACAGCTACTGATTCCGGAAGCATGCCGTTCATGGTCTCGTGTACAAGACCCAGGCGGCCCATACCGGTATCAATTTTAATGTGTATCTTTATTTTTCCGCAGGTCCGGGCCTGTTCATTGAGCCGCAGTCCGTAGTCAGTTGAAAATACGGCTTGGGTTATGTTGTACCTGCGCAGTTCTTTTGTTGCTTCCGGGGGAGTGTATCCGAGGATCAGGATCGGTTCTTCAATGCCATGATTGCGAAGTGTTATGGCTTCATCAAGTCTTGCCACTGCGAAGTAGTCTGTTCCGGCGGTGCTTAGGCATCTAGCCACATTTACAAGTCCGTGCCCGTATGCATCAGCTTTTACAACGGTCATTATTTTAGACTGCTGTTTCACAAGCCGTTGAACTTCCATGAAGTTGTGCCTGATGGATTTCAGGTCAATTTCAGCCCAGACCGGGGCGAAAGAGGTTGGATTCTTCATAGCTTACCTCGCTGCTTCTGTATGTCACTCATTTGTACAGATCAAATTTGGAATTGAAGAGGCTTATTTTGGCACCCTTCCGGACGGTGGTATTCGCCCGGAAGAGGTGCTGTGTGGGGTCCGTATGTTTTTTGCTTCTACTTAAACTACTTTTTAGTTTCAGTAGCAGCGGAGGGATCTAATTTTGGGGATTTTGCATCCTGTCTTTCGAAGTACTTCTTGGTTTCAGATACAACAACCGGAGTAAGCAGCAGGAGGCCTATAAGGTTGGGGATTGCCATGAGACCGTTGAAGGTATCGGAAAGGTTCCATACGAAGCTGAGCTTGGCGATGGCACCGACACCTACGAAGCATATGAATACGAGGCGGTAGGGCAGTACAGCCTTTACACCGAACAGGTATTCTATGGACTTTTCACCGTAGTAGCACCAGCCGAGGATGGTGGAGTAGGCGAAAAGGATCAGGCCGATGGTGACAACATGTTCGCCGCCGTTGAAACCTGCTCCGAAAGCGACTGTGGTCAGTTCCGCGCCGGTGGCACCGCTGGACCAAGTTCCGGTGAGGATTAGCACGAGGCCGGTCATGGTACAGACTATGATGGTATCGATGAAGGTCTGGGTCATGGAGACCAGAGCCTGAGTTACGGGCTGTTTGGTCTGAGCTGCGGCTGCAGCAATAGGAGCACTACCGAGACCTGATTCGTTGGAGAATACACCGCGGGCAACACCCATGCGGACAGCCAGCATGATGGTGGAACCTGCGAATCCGCCGACTGCGGCAGTGGGATTGAAAGCCTGTTCTACGATGAAAGCAAGGGCTGCGGGAACTTCAGCGATGTTGATCAGAATGATGTAAGCTGCGCCAGCCATGTAGAATACGATCATGACAGGGACGAGCAGTCCGGTAACTTTACCGATCTTTTTGATACCGCCGAGGATAACGGCAGCGGTCAGGATTGTCAGCAGGCCGCCGGTAATGTAGGGCGAAACGCCGTAGGTTGCTTCAACAGCGTCAGCAACTGAGTTGGACTGAACCATATTACCGATTCCGAAGGCGGCGATGGAAGCGAAGATTGCAAAGAGGGTTCCCAGCCAAGGCATTTTGAGGCCCTTGGATATGTAGTACATGGGACCACCGCTCATTTCGCCGTTTTCGTCTACTTCTCTGTATTTAACAGCCAGAACAGCTTCCGCGTACTTGGTCGCCATTCCTACGAGGCCGGTCATCCACATCCAGAACAGTGCTCCGGGGCCACCTACTGCGATAGCGGTTGCAACACCGGCGATGTTACCGGTACCGACTGTTGCGGAAAGGGCAGTCATCAGGGCCTGAAAGTGGGTGATGTCGCCGGGTTCGTCAGTATCTTCTTTGCGTTTAATAAGGGCAAGGTAAAGGGCGTACCACAGTTTTCTGAACTGTAGACCGCGCAGGGAAAAAGTCAGCCATACTCCGGTTCCTACGAGCAGGACCAGCATGGGCGGTCCCCAGGCAAAGGCTCCTACTTTCCCAACTATTCCGTCCAGCAAAGTCATAATTTCCATGTCATCCCCTTGTAAGTTTTACAGGTTACTCCCAGACTGCCGAGAAAGCTCCATCTGCGGTGTAAAGGTTGCCGGCGAGCAGGCCGCAATCTTTTTCCTGTGGGGTGTCTTGAAAATCACTGAAGCTGGCGTAGATGCAGCTACGCCCCGCTTCAGTGATTTCAAGCAATTATTTCTAACTCCTTCTCAACAGTCTTCCTGATGTGACTTAATAATCTGAATTGTCAGCAGATTTTAATATTTTAGTTGTCGTAAAGAACGCCTTCAACGGGTGTGAACTCAAGGTTAAAAGCATCAGCTACGCCTTTGTAGGTTACCTTGCCGCCGACCATGTTCAGACCGGTCTTGATTGCGTGGCTATCCTGTGCTGCTTTTTTCCAGCCCTTGTTGGCGATCTGGAGAGCGTAGGGCAGGGTGGCGTTGGTCAGGGCCATGGTGGAAGTCATGGGCACTGCACCGGGCATGTTGGCAACGCAGTAGTGGATAACGCCTTCAACATCATAAACGGGATCACCGTGGGTGGTGGGCTTGGAGGTTTCAAAGCAACCGCCCTGGTCAATGGCAACGTCAACGATTACGGAACCGTCTTTCATGGTTTTAAGCATTTCGCGGGTAACCAGTTTGGGGGCTTTAGCGCCAGCAACCAGAACTGCACCAACAACAACGTCAGCTTCCTGAACCAGCTCACGCAACAGAGCGGGGCTGCTCATCATGGGGAAGCAGTTCTTAGGCATGATTTCAGAGAGGTAACGCAGTCTTTCGAGGTTCATGTCGAGAATAGTTACTTTGGCGCCCAGACCGCAAGCCATCTGTGCTGCGTTGGTACCAACAACACCACCGCCGATAACAACAACGTTTGCGGGAGTAACACCGGTTACGCCGCCCATGAGCATGCCGCGTCCACCGTAATAGCGTTCGAGGTACTTGGCACCCTGCTGGATGGACATGCGGCCTGCAACTTCACTCATGGGTGTCAGCAGGGGCAGGTCACCTTTGGGGCCTTCAACTGTTTCATAGGCGATGGCGATGGATTTGTTTTTAACGAATGCGCGGGTCAGAGGCTCGTCAGGAGCAAAGTGGAAATAGGTGAAAACTATCTGGTCTTCACGGACCATGTCGTATTCAGAAGCTTGCGGTTCTTTAACGTGCATGACCATTTCACATTCCGCATAGATTTCAGCGGGGGTGCCAATCATCTTGGCACCGGCTGCAATGTAATCTTCATCGCTGAAGCCGCTGCCTACCCCGGCGGTTTTTTCTACCCACAGCTCGTGACCGTTTGCGATCATGACTTCAACACCTGCGGGTGTCATGGAAACTCTGTTCTCTTCAGATTTGATTTCTTTCAAGATACCAACTTTCATTTCCAACTCTCCTGATTTGTTTGTTTATGCCCTGCAATCACGACAGGGCATCTTGTTGAAAAATAAAGAGTCTGAACTCTCGGTTGGTTTTCCCTATGGCAATCTGTGTGCCAAAAAAGGCTGAGTCAGTTGCATTGAGCATTGAAGCAAAGTTAAAAATCCATGAAACCGGAAGTTTAAGAGAACAATATAAATATTGTGCGAATATTCACAAAATAACTCGACTTTAAGATTGAATTTTGAAGACGGGGTGTTGGTCCGATATGTTACCGGTTGGTGTGTGTTTTACCTTATAAAGTTCTTAAATTAAGGGAGTTTTTATTGTTGGTAGTAAAAGTTGCCATGAATGATGTTTTTCATGAAATCAGGATTGATCGGTTCAGACTCAAGGAATAATAAGTGGTAACTAAAGATTCCACAGAAAATCCCCGCGCTCGTTGGTGAGAGTCGCGGGGACGGTATAAGATTCTTTCTGAGTCGTGCGTTAATGTTGAAAAGGCTGATCGTTTGCTTGGGTTGAATTAATTGAGGGACGCTCCAGACTGCCAGGGAAGGATTTTGTTCTCACTGCGCAGCTTATGCTTTTCAATCTTTTTGAGCAGGGCAGTGTGTGATATACTTAATTTTTTAGCCGCCTTGCGTATGCTTGGAGTAGAGTTTAAGGCTTCAATAAGTATTCTTGTTTCATATTTGCCGATCATTTCTTTAAGAGAAATTCCTGTGTCCACAGTGGTGGGGATTGCTTTACACTGTTGCCCGCAATTGGATTGCTTGGAATTAAGGTAGATGGAGTCAGCAGAAATTTCATTGGAGTCGCTGAAGATGGAAGCCCGTTCAATTACATTTTGAAGTTCGCGAACATTGCCCGGCCAGCTGTAGGTGATCAGTTTTTTCAGTCCGGAAGTGTCGATGGTCTGTTCTTTCTTTTCCAACTTGCGGTTGAAACGGTTCAAGAATTTCCCGGCCATGAGTGTTATGTCTGTCTGTCTTTCCCGTAACGGGGGGATCTGGATGGTCAACACGTTGATTCGATAAAAAAGGTCTTCCCGGAAGTCCCCGGCGGCAACCATGTCGTTCAGGTTTTTATTGGTGGCGGTGATGACTCTGGCATTGACTGGAATTTCTTCGACCCCGCCGATGCGGCGTACACATCCTTCCTGCAACACTCGCAGGATTTTGGCCTGCGGTCCGGGGGGCATGTCGCCTATTTCGTCAAGGAAGATAGTTCCGTTATGGGCGGCTTCAAAAAGTCCGGGTTTGCCTTTCTTTTTTGCTCCGGTAAAGGCTCCGTCAACATATCCGAAAAGTTCGCTTTCAATTAGTTGTTCCGGCAAGGCCGCACAGTTGATGGGAATGAATGGACCGGGTCTGCCGCTTTCAAAATGAATGGCCCGGGCGAAAAGTTCCTTGCCTGTGCCGCTTTCCCCTGTGATGGAGACAATGGTGTCCAGTTCGGCAATGCGCTTGGCAAAGGTAATCAGGTTTTTAATAGCCGGGCTTTCACCAATGAAGTCGTCAAATTTGAAATCGATGGGGGTCATCACCGCATCAACCATGGCTTTTACTTCCTGTAAATCTTTCATGAGCAGGACCGCTCCTACGAATTTTCCCTGCGAATTATGGATAGGTTTGGCTGAGCCGTAGAAATCCACCCGCCCGGTGCTGGTCATAGCGGTTTTTCTTCTGTTAACCGGGATTCGTTTCTGCATGCATTCTATAAGCAGGTTGTCTTTTGGCGTAATTTCGCCAACATAAGTGTTGACTAGACTTTCGTATGGCGTGTTGAGAATGCGGCAGGCCACGCTGTTGGCTGTATTGATCATGCCTTTGGAATTGACGGAAACAATGCCCTCGCTCATGCCGTCAAAAAGGGTGCGAAACCATTTCTCCCTTTTTTCCTGCGGCAGCCGTTTTAGTTCGGTCTGACTGTCAATGGCGGGTAGGGTTGAAAAGAGATTCAGCATTTCTTCGGTCTCAAGGGAATGTCCTCCTTCGATCTCTACAGAAATCTGAGCAAACCCATCTTTTTGCTCAACTTCCATACTGACGATGTTCAGCTTGTGCTCCAGCATAAATTTTGTGATGTCGAAGACAATCCCGATGCGGTCCTTAAACAGAAGTTTATACTTTTTGTTTTCAACCATATGGCTTCCCTCTCTTTGGAAGTGAATGTATCTTTTTAGAAGTGGAAAGAAAAGGGGCGTGTGGTAACTTTTTGAACCGCAATGTCCTAAGTGCTTTTTATGATGCAAAATATCTATGTAATATTTTGTTTCCGGTGTTATGTTTCATTTCCATGTGCAGTCGTAATGGGTTTAGAAATGAAAGTTTGCGAGAAAACAAGCCTTCCTTGTTCATTGCCCCTAGTGATGCTACTTTGCTATTGTATTGCAAACCTTTATTTTATGAGGGGATAGTGAAATTGATTCTTCATCTTTTAGGCAAGGTGACTTCGTGTCGTTTACATATATTTTGCGTCCTTTTTTTTCTTTTGGGGTTTGTTCTTCCCGCCTATAGCGCAATTTCTGCGGATGTCCCGACTGAGACCGCAGAACAAGATATATCCTTACTTACCTTAAAGTTTACCCCGGAAGAAGAGGCTTTTGTCCGCAGCGGAGTGAGGCTTCGGATCAGTGAAGTAAATTGGGAGCCTTTGTCTATAGTTGGTGAGGATGGGCAGTTCAAAGGGATTATTGCCGATTATATGAGTATGGTCTCTGCACTTTCCGGTTTAAAGTTCGAGTTCGTTCCCAGTTCTTCATGGGCTGATGTGCTTCAGAGGTACACAAAAGGGGAATTGGACATTATCCCGGCCTTGAGTCGTGAGGAGATGGTCGGAAAAGATGTCCTTTTTTCAGATGTGTATGCCTCATTTCCATTGGTCATAGTTACCCGGGACAAGTACAGAACTATTCGTGATTTGTCGCAGTTGAATGGCAAAAGGGTGGCTGCCGGACATTCGTATACCAGTTATCACTATATAGAAGATAATTTTCCTAAGATTGAGCTGATTGGGACTTCCGATGTGAAGAACGGGCTGTTGCTTTTGACTAAAGGACAGGTCGACGCCTTTGTGGGCCACCTTGCTGTTGTGGTCGATAATATGAACAGGCTCGGAATGGAAAATCTTAAAATTGCAGGCACAACTAAGTATGATTTTGAACACCGTATAGGTGTGTCTCCGGATTATCCTCAGGCTCTTTCAATAATCAATAAAGCCCTAGCTGCCATCAGCGAAGATTCTCATCGTGAAATCCGAAAGAAATGGTTTGACGTGCGTTATGAACAAGACGCTGATTATAATGAAATTATATTGCTTTTCGTGTTTCTTGTCATGGCGCTTGCCACTATTATATTTTGGAATCGCAAGCTGTTCAGACTGAATGAATCTCTGAACAAGGAAGTTGCTCAGCGACGTCGCATGGAAGAGGTTCATAATATCCTATACGAGATAGCTCTGTCAGTGAGCCGGGTTTCTGGCATTGATGAATTTTATTCCATTGTGCAGGGACAGGTTAACAAGCTGATGCATGCCCGCAATTTTTACATTGCTGCCTATGACAGGGAAACTGAGATAATAAGTTTTCCATATTTTTCTGATGAAACAGAATCCGCACCGGCACCCAGGAAATTGGGGATCGGATTGACTGACTATGTTGTCAGGACTGGCGAGCCCCTGTTCGGAGATTTGGCTACCCGTATGCAACTTCGTGGAGAGGGCGAGTATGGACTTCTCGGATCTGAGTGTAAAATCTGGCTTGGCGTTCCCTTGAAGCTTCAAGGGGATGTTGTCGGGGTTATGGCCGTTCAGACCTACAGTGACAAAGAACCTCTTGATGAAAGGGATTTTGAAGTACTGCTTTTTCTTTCCACTTATGTGGGATTTGCTCTTGAACGTATCTATCTTCTGGAGCAGAGGCGGGAACAGAACAAGGCCTTGAAGGAAAGGGAAATCAAGTATAGGGCCGTTTTTGATAATGCCAGTGACGCCATTTTGCTGATGGATCTTAATTATAATTTTATAAGCGCTAACCCTGAAGCTGTAGCCATGTTTCGTTGCGGGTCCGAGGAAGAGTTGCTTTCACATCGCCCGGAGAGTCTTCTTTCTCCTAACCAGCTTGACGGGGAGCCGTCCGATATTCTGCTGGCTGAATGGGTCAGGACTACTGTTGATGCCGGGGGGCGTGACTTTGACATTGTTTGTCGACGGCTGGACGGGGAGGAGTTTTTTGCAAGTGTCCGTGCTCGAAAGATGGTTATAAGCGGCGATTCACTGATTCAGGCTACCTTGAGTGATGTTACTGAAAAACGTCGTACCAAGGAAGAAATTGAACGGTCGGTCTCGCTTTTGACCGCAACGATTGAATCCTCTGCGGACGGGATTCTTGCGGTGGACGGTTACGGACAGGTAGTGGCCTGGAATACTCGGTTTTCTACTATGTGGAATATTTCAGAGCATGTTCTTCGGTCGGGTGTGGTTTCGGATGTATTCGGATATATTGCTGATCAGATGAAGAAGGACAGTGCCGTTAGCGGATTGTGGGATTATTCCCTTGAATCCGAGTCCGGGCAGGTTGAGGAACTTATACTCAAGGACGGCAGGATCATTGAAAAATATTCCAATCCCCAGCGCATAGGTTCTGATGTTGTCGGCAGGGTTTGGAGTTTTCGTGATGTGACCCGCAAGCGATTGAGTGAAAAGGAATTGCAGGATTCCTATCAGCGTTTGAATGATATTGTTGAATTTTTACCTGACCCGACCATCGTTATTGACAGTGACGGGGTTGTGCTGGCCTGGAATAAAGCGGTTGAAGAGGTTAGCGGGGTCAGCAAGAAAGACATGATCGGCAGGGGAGATTATGAATATGCACTGCCTTTTTACGGTGAACGCAGGCCGATCCTTATCGATTTTGCCCTTAGAGATGACCTTGAGCCTTTGACCGACAGGTATGAGTCTTTGGAGCGTCATTCCGAGATGCTTTACGGAGAGGTTTATACTCCTAGGGCTTTCAAGGGATTGGGTGCATATTTTTGGGGGGTTGCCGGGCCGTTGCGTGATCATTCCGGGAAGATTGTCGGTGCTGTTGAGTGTATGCGTAATGTAACAGAGCGCAGGCGGGTGGAGAATGAGCTTAACCGGGCAAGGCTCGCTGCGGAGGCTGCTACTCATGCCAAGTCCGAGTTCCTCGCCAATATGAGTCATGAAATCCGTACGCCCATGAACAGTATTATCGGATTCGGTCATTTGATGCAGGGGGCCGATCTTGATCCAGCTCAACGCGAAAATCTGGATAAGATGATGTCCTCGGCTGACTCCTTACTCTCCATTATAGGCGATATTCTCGACTTTTCAAAGATTGAGGCCGGTAAATTTGTACTTGAAGATGTTGAATTCAAGTTGGATCATGTGCTTGAAAAAATATGCAACATGGTCGCGGTCAAAGCGGAACTCAAAGGGATTGACTTTGTCCTTTCCGTTGAACCGGAGGTTCCTTTTACGTTGCGCGGTGACCCGTTGCGTCTGGAGCAGGTGCTGACAAATCTTGTTAACAATGCGGTTAAGTTTACCGAGAAAGGAGAGGTCAACCTGATTGTCTCCTGTGAAGAAAATTGCACAGCTGAAGCCCGGATCAAATTTATTGTCCGGGACAGCGGCATCGGCTTGAGCAGCGAGGAAGTTTCCTTGCTTTTTAATTCTTTCACTCAGGCGGATGCGTCAACTACCCGTAAATATGGCGGAACCGGATTGGGGCTGGCTATTGCCCGTTCGCTTGTAGAATTGATGGGCGGAACTGTCAGTGTGGAGAGCCTGCCCGGAGTAGGAAGCTCTTTCTATTTTACCGTGCAGTTGTCTGCCGCGGATAAAGGTAGCGAAAGGGTTTTGCCTGCCGGGAAAGAGGGGCTTAAGGCACTTGTAATTGAGAGTAATGGACTGGCCCGGGAGTTTCTACGCTCTATACTGGAAAGATCAGGCTTTAGTGTTGCTGTGGATAGTTCTGCCTCAGCTGCCCTTGAAAGGCTTGCAGAGCATGCGGGTAGGGAAGGAATCGGATTGATCCTCCTGTCCGGGAAACTGCTGGATATGCCCGTTCTTGATACTGTGGATCGCATTAGAGGGATTCCTGAGTTGGGAGATGTCCCGGTTATGTTGATGATTCCTGTCAATGTGGATGAATCTTTTCGCAGGGAAGCCGCTCTTATGGGGGTTGACGGTTTTGTGTCTCGTCCGGTCTCCCGCGTATCATTGCATGCAGCTTTGTTTGGAGAGTTCAATGAAGGTGAGCGGACAGTCCTCCCAGTCGACGAAGCGTCGGTTGGTTTTGAACTTGATTTTGCAGAGAAGAAGCCGAAAATTTTACTTGTTGAAGACAATGAACTCAACCAGCAGGTTGCGCGGAGAATACTTGAAGGCATGGGGCTTGACGTTGACGTGGCTGGAAATGGGCGCAAAGCCCTGAATGCTTTGGAAGTGGAGGCATACAATCTTGTTCTCATGGATATTCAGATGCCGGAAATGGACGGACTTACTGCTGCTAAGATAATTCGTTCTGACGAACGCTACGCCAACCTGCCTATTCTGGCTATGACCGCCCATGCGATGCCGGAGGACAAGGAGAAAAGTTTTGAAGCCGGTATGAATGAGCATTTGACCAAGCCCATAGACCCGGATGAATTGAAGAGGGCTTTGTGTAGGTACCTTGACGCCGAAGAAACAACCTATGTGCCGAATTTATGTGTTGCCGTGGGCATGGAAGACAGCCTTCCTGATCTACCCGGAATAGACTGCGCAAAAGGATTGCGAAATATCGGAGGCAGGCGGGACAGCTACTTAAAAGTGTTGCAGGGGTTCAGGGAGCGTTATTCCGGTTTTTCCGAGGAATTGGCACATATACTTGCCGAATCCGGTAAGGAACAGGCCTTGCTGAGTATTCATTCCCTGAAAGGTGTCGCCGGGAACATCGGAGCTGCAAGACTTTATGAACTTTGCCGTATTCTGGAAGGTGACCTCCGTGATGAGAATTTCGGCGGTTACGAAGATGACTTTAAGCTTTTTGTTACTGAGCTTGAACTAGTGGCTTGCGGGTTGGAAAATGTTAATATTATCAGTGGAGATGATTCCCGTGAGTATGTGTATGATGAAGAAAAAAGTTTTAATCTGATTAACAAGCTGTATATAATGCTTGGTGAAGGCGATGCCGAGTCCGGTGATGTTCTTGACGAATTGCGTGGTCATTTTTATCTGGAACGTTTTGAAGATCGACTTGCTGAGCTTACACGTTATATTGATAATTTTGATTTTGATGACGGGCGGGCCATGCTTGAACGTATTGCGGATGAATTGAATATTACTTTGGATGAAGGGTAAGAGTAATGGAAGAGAGATCTAAAATTCTTATTGTTGATGATGAGCGTCTGAATCTCAATGTCCTTTCGGATCTGCTGCGGCAGGATTATAAAGTTGTGCTTGCTAAAAATGGAAATCAGGCTCTTGACCGGGTTAATTCGGATAATCCTCCGGATCTGGTTCTGTTGGATGTACTTATGCCTGAATTGGACGGATACGAAGTCCTGCGTAAGATCAAGTCTTCTGATGAAACCAAGGGGATTCCGGTCATATTCATCACTGCTCTTGATTCCGAACATGACGAGGCCAGAGGCCTTGAAATGGGGGCTGTTGACTATATCCGCAAGCCTTTTCATCCGACCATAGTCAAGGCAAGGGTCAAGAATCACCTGACCATTGCAAGGCAGCGCAAGCTTCTGGAAGGGCTTGCCAATCTGGATGGTCTTACCGAGATGCCCAACCGCAGGAGTTTTGAGCTTGCCCTTGACCGGGAGTGGCGACGGTGCAGCCGTTCCGGGGATAAAATGTCGTTAGCCATGCTTGATGTGGACTGTTTTAAGCAATACAACGACAATTACGGTCATACTGCCGGGGACGAGGTTCTGAAAAAGGTAGCCGATGTATTGCAAGCCGAGGTCCAGCGTCCTGCGGATATTGCGGCCCGTTACGGAGGAGAGGAGTTTGTGCTTCTGTTGCCTGAAACGGATTCTGACGGCGGCAGGTACATTGCGGAAAAGATCAGGGTCCTGATTTCAGAGCTGGACATCAAACACGAGCATTCTTCAGTTAGCAATGTGCTGACTGTTAGTCTGGGAGGGGTGACTGTGGTGCCGTCTTCTTTTTCAAAAGCGCAGGATTTAACTGTGGGTGCCGATTCCATGCTTTACGAAGCCAAGCGCAGAGGTCGGAATATGGTTATCTGGACTGATCTGACCTGATTTATTTTCCTTCCGGAAACCATATTTCATACGAAGTTCCTTCTCCGGGATTACTGCTACATTCAATTGTACCGTTCAGTGCTCTGGTAACAAGGTTGTAGACCAGATGCATGCCCAGTCCGGTATTTCCCGAACTTCTGGCTGTGGTGTAAAACGGCTCAAATACTTTCTGAACCTGTTCCGTTCCCATGCCGATACCATTATCGGCAAAGATCAGCTTTACCCCTTTACCGCTACGCTCGGCAGTGATGGAGATTTGCCCTGTCTCCATGTCCGGGAAGGCGTGGGTCAGAGAGTTGGTTATAATATTCGTTATGACCTGCATGAGTGAACCCGGCGAAATATTGACTTCCATTCCCTTGGGACAATCCACTGTCAATTCGTGTTTATATTCCTTGAATTTAGGTTTTAATGACAGCAGAATTCCTTGAATGTATTCGTGCAAGTTGACTTGCCTGATGTCGTCGGAAGCCTGATCCACTGCCAGCTGTTTGAAGTTACTGATCAGTGTTGCCGAACGTTTCAGGTTTTTCATTATGTTGTCGAGGGCTTCGCTGCCTGTGTTCAGAAACTTTTCAAGATCCGACTTTTTCATTGTGCCGGATTCAAAATTATTTTGAAGGTTTTCAGTCAGTTCTATTATGAAAGAAGCACTGGTTACGCTGATTCCAAGTGGAGTGTTGATTTCATGGGCAACCCCGGCAACCAGTTCCCCTAAAGAAGCCATTTTTTCCGTTTCAACCAGTTTGTCCTGAGTCTGGCGTAGTTCGTCCATGGATTTCAGCAGGGCGGTGTTGGCATTCTCTAGTTCTGTGGTTCTCATGGTAACCCTTTCCACCAGTTCTTTGTTCAGGGATTTTAGCTCCTGCTCGACTTCCTTAATGCGGGAGATATTCGAGGAGATGGTCAGAATGGCCGGGGTGTTGTTCTCGGCAGTAGTATAGGGCACACGGGTTGTTTCGATCCAGTGGGTTATGCGTTTTTCATCCCGGTAGCTTTCTTCAGTGAGCAATTTTTCATTCCTTTCAATGACCATGCGGTCATCTTCCAGAATGCGGGTTACTTCCACCGGATCTGAAATGATTTCAGGAAGGAATTTTCCGGTAATATTTCCAGCTGGAATGCCCATTTTTTCAGCTTTGATGCTGTTGACCAGCAGGAATTTTCCGTCAAGGTCATTGGCAAAAATCTCTTGTGGCAGCAGGTCGATGATCTGGCGCAACCTTGCTTCGCTTTCCTGGGCTTTTTGAGTCGCTTTTCTGCTTTCGGTGACATCAAGTCCCTGTAAGAGAATAAAGTCGGCCTCCTCTGCGGGGTCCATGCGGACTGGAGAAAAGGTCCAGATGAAATATTTTTTTTCTTCGCCGTCAGGGTGAACCGGTAATTCCAGAACCGGGGTGAATCCCTCTTTTACCGCCTGATGTAAAGCATGGCTTACTGTTTCATGAAAATCACTGGCGAAGAAAGAGTCCAATGATTTGTTCTGGGCCTGATTGTTTTCAAATCTGGCAAGATTGGCTGCCGCCGGGTTCATATCCAGAATGGTTCCGACTGTGTTGCAGTTTATGATGGGAGCTTTTGCAGATGAAAACAGTTTGGAAATGTATGCACTGTTTTCATCAAGCTTTGAAACCATATTTTCCAGCATCAGACCTAACTGATTGAATTCTTTGACCTGACCTTGAGTGAAATTTGTTTCTCGTTCTCCTGATGCTACGTTTAAGGAGTAATTGGTCAGCATTTTCAGGGCTTTAAGTATCCTTTTTTGCAGGCCCCAGGCGGTGAAGATGGCCAAAACTGTTGCCAGTGAGAGAAGTATTCCCAAATTTAGCATGTAGTTCTTTTTCAAGGACTGGAAGGACGGATTTGTTCTTGAAAAACTGAACAGCAGGGGACTGTCCACCTGTTGCGGAAGCAGCTGGATGGTAGAGTATATGACTTCCTCATCAATTTTAAATTCCCCCGGCGTGATGCCCAGAGTCCAATCGATAAGTTTCTTCATTTCGGTTTTGGACGGATTGGAGGTGCTGATGATGAGTCTATGCCTGCTGACAAGAGCTGCATTGATCGCGGTGGAAACTTTTTTAAGCCGGTCAATGAAAGATACATTAGAGTTCAGGTCTATTCCGCCGTATAGAATACCGGAAACTTCTCCGGTGTGTTCATTGAAAACCGGAACTGCGCAAACCAGCATGGTCCGGATGCTGTTCAATGACCTGAAGGAAAGATAGCCCCAGGCCGGGGATGAACTCATGGTGTTTTTAAATTTGTTGCGCAACTGCACGATGGGCAATTCAATTACCCCGGCTTCAACCCAGTTACGGCCGTCCCGGTATATGGTCAGGACATCCAGCAGGTAGCCCTGCCGTGAATTCATGAATTCGTATAGATTCTGGTCAAGGGTTTCACTGTCCCCAGTAACTATTGCGCCCCTGAAATCGGCATTCATAGTCATTTCGATGAGGTCATCCTTGATATCTTCAAGGGTGTTGTTCAAGGAAAGGGAGACAATGCTCTCGGTTTTTTCAATATCAATGGTGAGTTCGGTTTCAAGGGTGGTTTTGGACAGGTAGAAAGACCATGAAAATATAAAAATTCCCATGACAACCACCAGAGCCAGCATCGGTGTCAGCAGTTGTATTGTCAGTCCGGGGGCTTTTTGGGAAAAAAGCTTCATTGACGATTCCTTTTAGTTTCCGGAGTAACGGAAGCTCTCTTGTTGCAACTGTTGCAGCCGTTTTGGACTTACTCTTTTATCCAGTATTTCAAACCTGCCGGAAAATACAAGGGGGATTTGAGATTTTTTTTCAAGCATATCAAGAACGATAGCATCAGCCATAGCGACCCCGCTGTCATCGTTGATGCGCATCACCGTGACTTCCATCTCTCCTTTTTTAATTGCTTCTATTTCCGGTGACCCTCCGCCCCAGCCGTTAACCATGATCCGGTCCAGCATTCCTTTTTCCCGCAACCCTTCAATGGCTCCGAGGGCTATGTCGGTGGAGCAGGCATATATGAATTTAATGTCTGGGTGGTGTTCAGCAATCCTTATTGCTGCCAGTCGGGCTTTCTCTTTGTCGATTCCAGTGCGGAATACTGCAACTAATTTCAGGGAGGTGTAGTTGTCCATGTGTGAAATGAAAGTTTCCCCCCTTTCTTTGTTCAGATACCCGGGGTCCGGGAGGAATATTGCATACTTGCCGTGTCCTCCGGTTTTGCGGGCAAAGTATTTTGCGAGCATTTGCGATCCTTGCGCATGGTCGAATCCTACATACATGAACGGCTGTTTACCTTCCCAGATTTTAAGCGGGGTGGTGATGTTCTGGAGTATTACTTTCGGCTTTCCGGTGATGAGGATCGATTCGATCATCCGTTGATGGCGTGAGGCATCAAGGGTAAAAACCAGATAATCAGGATTAGTTTCCAGGGCTTTTTGGAAAGCTGCGGACTGTTTGGCCAATGTGTCGGTCGGTTTGATGAAAAATTTATGAATGCGGGGGTGGACGCCGTATTGCTTGAGCCTGTTTTCGAAAGATCTACAGCTTCTGCGCCAGTAGTCGGATATCTGTTTTCCCGGACATACAACAGCTATTTCAGGGCTGAATTGTTGGTCCAGCCGTTTAACATAATTATTTTTAACAAGTTTATTAAAATTTTTTTCTAGAAATTTTTCACCGGGATGTAATTTGATATATTCGTCGAGGGTATAGTATTTCCCGGCTTCGACCGGGATGGTGGGAAGCAGAATGAAAAAGAGTGTTATGACGGTGAGGAATCGTTTGAGACTCATTACTGTCTCCATATTTCAGTGTTATTTGGAAAATATGGAAGTAGTATATCAGAATGGCTGGCAAATGTAACTCCGGGAACTCGGTTCCCGGAGATCCTTATCAGGCAGAGGGATTAGGTGGCTGCGGCTTGCGGTGTGCGCTGTCTGAGCAGACTCACTCCGGCATAGACCAACGGGGTGTCCAGAAAGGCAATGCAGACTTTGGCGACCCATTGACCGATTATGATGTCGGTAACGGGCATGACCCCGTAGAAAGCTATGGTAACAAAGATGGTTGAATCAATGAGCTGGGATACAATGGTCGAAAGGTTGTTACGTAGCCAAAGATGGTTTCCTTTGGTTATTCTGCGCAGCAGGTGAAAGAGCCAGACATCATTGGTCTGGCTGACCAGATAGGCGATGAGGGAGGCCAGAACAATGCGCGGGGTGTTGCCGAGCACACTGGCAAAACCTTCCTGTCCGTGCCAGAAGGGCGCGGGTGTCCAGTGCAGTGCGGCCCATGACAGGACGATGGCGGTGAGCAGGGCGAAGAATCCGCAATGGATGACTTCGTTTGCCCGTTCCTTTCCCCAGATTTCGCTGATGATATCTGAGACAATAAAAGTGACGGAGTAAGCGAGAACTCCGGCGGGAGCGTAAAACCCGAAGATGTTGATGATCTTGGTTGATACAACTGCGGCCATGACCAGCGAGCCGATGAAAAGGCTCGTGAGAAGAGTGAACGCTTTGCGTTCAAATGTAGAAGAGAGCATTGGATTCCCTTGTGTTGGATGTTCTTGTTTTGAAACGGATACCGCCCGACACGAGCAAAAGGGAGAAAGTCCCGCGCCTCGACTGTTCCGTTTCGGGGCAAATGTTCAGGGTGCAGGGGTGCCAGCATTTGGGTGAAAAGTCAAAATAGAAATATGGTCCCATGAAGGTTTTCTTTTAGCGGGCAAGCTGCTAACAGCCGGGACTCGATTAAGGCACTTTTCAGATTAGACTGTTTATCTATGGAGAAGATCACTGTGAAAACAACAAAAAGTCAGGACAAGACCGAAGCTCTTGTCTCCCTCGGTCAGGCCGGTGCTACAAAGTACAATTATGATACTCCGGGTCCTGAAATTCTTGAGACTTTCCCGAATAATTTTCCGGGCAGGCCTTACATCATCAGCATTGAATTCCCGGAGTATACTTCCCTTTGTCCGGTAACCGGGCAGCCGGATTTCGCCACTATTATAGTGGAATACATCCCCGATGAACTCTGTGTGGAATCCAAGAGTTTCAAACTTTACATGGGGGCCTACCGCAACCACCAGTCCTTCATGGAAACTATCACCAACAATATTCTCGACCATTTCGTGGGTCGCCTTTCTCCACTATGGATGAGGGTCAAAGGGATTTTCTCTCCTCGTGGCGGTACCGGGCTGCACGTTTTTGCTGAGCATTATAATAAAGAGAGTGCTCAGTATGAAGAGGTTCGGGAAACTGTCCGTGAATGGAAAATGGAATCCGGTAGACATTCGGCCTAGTTTTCTTTAGGTGCAATATTGAATGATTATCCGCTTTGTCAGTTCTTCTTGGTGATTTATTTAGCTGCGACGGCTTGACAAGTTTGGAGTAATTTTTATATTTTGCCAAATAGGAAAATATGGAGAAATAAGCATGACAGCGAATATCGAGACCAAATCGAAAGTGTTTAAGGCATTGGGCCATCCCAGCAGGCTTGCCATTGTGGAAGCTCTTTGTGAAGGCGAGCTTTGCGTCTGTGATATTGTCCCTATTGTGGGGCGGGATATTTCCACCGTGTCCAAGCATCTTTCTTTACTTAAGGATGCCGGGGTGCTCAAAGACAGTAAGCGCGGTACTAACGTGTATTATAGTCTGGCCATGGATTGTGTCCCGGGGTTTCTGAGCTGTCTTGAAAATTTCTTCGCTTTAAAATTTGAGGAACAGGCCAGAGCCTACGCCGCAAATTCCATAAAGAAAATGTAAACAGGGAACAGCTGCGGTTTTGTTGCGGCTGTTCTTTTTTAAACCTAAGCTTTCGTATTTGGCAAAATATAAACGTAGGAGAAGAGAGAGTGGAAGAACTAAATATTAAACCTTGTGCCTGTTCATCTGAACCCAAAAAATTGGAACCTCTGGGCATGAGTCCCGAATCGGAAGCCTCTGTAGAAGAGCCTAAATCCGCCACTCTGCCCATAAAAGGCAATGCTCTGTGGGCGGTAATGGCCGGGGGGCTGCTGCTTTGGTACGCGCTTTATTCACAGCTGCTGCCTTTTTCCAAATATGCGGCTTTTGATCTTTTCGGCCTTACTCCGGGCAGTCATCTTGGGGAGGCTATACAGTTTTTCATCTACGATACACCCAAGGTCTTGATGCTGCTGGTGCTGGTGGTCTTCGGTATCGGTATTATCCGTTCCTATGTGACAGTTGAGTGGACCCGCAAGGTTCTGGCCGGGAAGCGAGAATCTGTGGGTAATGTTCTGGCTGCCCTGCTCGGCGTGGTTACCCCGTTTTGTTCCTGTTCCGCAGTACCGCTTTTCATCGGTTTTGTGGCCGGGGGAGTTCCGCTGGGCGTTACCTTTTCCTTTCTTATTTCAGCCCCCATGGTTAATGAAGTGGCATTGGTGCTGCTTTACGGACTCATGGGCTGGAAGGTCGCGACTCTGTATTTCATTACCGGAATTTCCATTGCCGTTGTGGCCGGATGGGTTATCGGGCGGCTCGGCATGGAGAAGCATGTGGAAGGCTGGGTCAAGCTGGCCAGCGCAGATAACAATGGTCCGCAGTCCGGCATGAGTGTTGAGGACCGGGTGGCTTTCGGCATTGATTCGGTTAAGGATATTGTGGGCAAGGTCTGGTTTTATGTTGTGCTCGGTATTGCTGCCGGTGCAGCAATCCATGGATATGTTCCTGAAGATATGATGGCTTCCATTATGGGTAAGGGTGTCTGGTGGGCGGTTCCCGTTTCAGTGTTGCTGGGTATTCCCATGTACACCAATGCCGCCGGGGTTATTCCCATCGTTGATGCATTGCTTGGCAAAGGGGCTGCCCTTGGAACCGTGCTGGCCTTTATGATGAGTGTAATCGCTCTGTCTTTTCCTGAAATCGTCATCCTGCGCAAGGTGCTCAAGCCCAAGTTGATTGCAGTTTTTGTCAGTGTTGTTGCCTGTGGTATCCTTGTTGTGGGCTATCTGTTCAATATGATTATTTAATTTTGTTAAAGGTAGCGTTTGTTCAACCGCATTTTCCACAGGGGGAATGCGGTTGTTTGCGTTTTAGCCTTTTTTCTCAGGCTGGAGTTGTGTTATTGTTAGGCTGGAACAATTTTTTCTGGAGGTGCTGCACAATGACTGAAGAATATGAAACTGGTTTTATGGTTGTTAGTTGTTCCGGTGGGTCCGGTTCCGGTCAGGCTGCCAACAGCCTTGCTGTGGAGTTGAACAGGAGCGGGTTTGCCAAGATGGTCTGTCTTGCCGGGATTGGGGCCGGTTTGGATGAATGTGTGGAAGAAGTGGGCAAAGTCCGGGATCTCATTGTTATTGACGGTTGTGAAAAGGGGTGTTCGCAGATCATGTTAAGTAAAATGGGGATTGAGCCCGTGCACGCTTTTTGTTTGACCAAAATGGGCGTTCAATGCCCTGTCTCGGAAGTTGACCCTGTAATGTTGGAAGAGTTGCGTAAAAAAATAAAATCGTTGTTCGGTCAGCAAAGGGCTAATTCCAAGTATGCTGTATGCGGATGTGATACATGCGTCAGAGAATAAGAGTGAGTCTTTACAAAATAATAATGGTTCGAAATTGAGTGTGTGCTAGTTATAGTGTTAGGCTCAGGCTTAAAATTTTTGCATAGTAATAGTCGGGGAGTTGTGTGAGTAGAGTTCTTATATTGGAGCCAAGTAAGGCTACGGCTAAGTTTATTCAGGTTACTCTATTGAAGTCTGGATTTGAGTGTGACCTTGCCTGCACTCACGAGAGTGCAAAGAATTTGATTTCCGTAAACGATTACTTTGTCGGGTTGAGCAGTATGGTGCTTGATGACGCTGAGTATGGTATGGGCATTGATTTATTGCTTGAAAACCGGATCCCTGCCATTGCGGTCACTGCATCGTTGGACGAACAGGCACTGAGTGCTTTGGCTAAAAAGAGTATTGTGGATTATGTGCTCAAAAAATCTGATCAGTCAGCCTATATTGCCCGTATTGTAAACCGGGTTTACAAGAATCAGGGGATAAAGGTTCTGGTGGTTGATGATTCAGCTTCAGTGCGTGACTGGATCGCAAGAATTCTCAAGCGGCAGGGGTTGACAGTTCTTCAGGCTGAAGACGGGAGCGCCGCAACAAAGGTTTTTTATACTAACAGCGACATTAGGCTGGTTTTGACTGACTACAACATGCCGGAAATGGACGGGCTTGAGCTTACTGCGCATCTGCGCTCCATTCGGTCTATGGATGAACTCAGTATCATAGTCCTTTCTTCTGATACTAAATCCCGCACTGCCCCGCTTTTCCTGAAACAGGGAGCCAATGATTTTATCCAGAAAAGTGCTTCTGTTGAGGAAATACTCTGCCGGGTAAATTCCAACTTAGAATTTCTTGAGCTGATTGAAGCTTCCCGCGATCGGGCCAACAAAGATTTTTTGACCGGGCTGTGGAACAGGAGATATTTCTTTGAATATGGTGAGCCTTTGTATGAACAGGCCGTTCTTGGAGCGCGTGAGTTTTGTGTGGGCATGCTCGATATTGATCATTTTAAAAAGATAAATGATACTTACGGGCATGATGCCGGAGATGAGGTCTTAAAGAAATTTTCTGCATTGCTGGCTGAATATGTGGGTGATGCGGGACTGGTTTCCAGATTCGGCGGAGAAGAATTCACTGTTGTTCTTGACGGGGTTCCGGCTGACGAATTGGTTGATTTTCTGGAAGAGTTCAGAATGTTGGTGGAGGGATTTTCAGTGGAATTCAAAGAGCAGATTATCACTTTGACCGTCTCTATCGGGGCCACTGCCGACATGGATGATTCGCTGACCGCAATGGTCAGCCGGGCGGATGATAAGCTTTATGAGGCCAAACGGTCCGGTAGGAATAAAGTCCTGTGTGACTAGCAACAGAATATTTGTTCAATTTTTGTATAATCCGGTACGTTTTTCGTGTCGGATTTTTTGTTTGAACGGTTTTAAAATTGGCTTTGAATACCTTTTTTTATGCGCTATACTTATTATAGTGTAAGTTGACGCCGTGACAGTTCAAGCAAAGGGGGTGACTATGTTGTCAAAGAAGGATTTCTTTAAGACTGGCGAAATCGTAAACCTTGCCGAAGAGGCTGTGTATGAAGAGTTGCAGGTCCTCATCAGCAGGGAGGAGATTGAATTCTGCCAATGCGATAAATGCTTGTTTGATATTGCTTGTGTGGTTTTGAATAGTATTCCGAGCCTGTATTCATCCAGTATCGTGGACCGGACTTACCCCAGCCCTGAATTCAAGGCTGAATATGATAATTTAAAGATACTGGCCGCTGCTGAGATTCCGCAGGCCATTGAGCAGATCAGGGACAGGTTGCATCACTAATCCTTTTAGTGTGATACATAATAATTTACTTTGTTTTGAAATGGTAATCGGTTAGTGTCTCATAGTTTTAAAAATAAATGGGATTGGGAATGGATTACTGTTTCTAGGGTAATCTCTTTCTTCGAAATATTACTCAGGGGGAATTTGTGAAGTCATTATCTCGTGCGGTTGCTCCAAAAAAAGCATCCGCAATTTTTCTTTTTGTCCTGTTGTCCGCGTCTGTTGTTCTGGGCGGATGTTTTGGTGATGAAAAAGAAGAGCAGGGGGCTGCCAAGGCCATACCTGTAAAAGTTCTCAAGGTTGCTGAGCATCAGTTCCCTGTGATGGGCGAGTATGTGGCCCAGGTTGAGGCTTTGAAGACTGTAGAGATTAAGGCCCGTGTTCAAGGGCATATTAAAGAGCGGTTGTTTACTGAAGGGCAGAAGGTAGAAGATGGTCAGCCCCTTTTTGTAATTGACCCCCGTCCTTATAGAGAAGCCCTGAAAAAGGCAGAAGCCGAGCTGGCCAGTACCAGAGCTAGTCTTGCCAAGGCCAGCAAGGATTACAAGAGATTCAAGGCCCTCTTTGATCAGGGCGCAGTGAGCCGTGAGGAATTTGATTCCAAGATTACCGATAAGCAGGTGCTTGAGGCTAATGTAAGCAACGCCAAAGCTCAGGTGGAGCAGGCCAATCTGGATATGGGTTTTACCCAGATTAAGTCTCCCATGAATGGTATTATCGGGCGAACTCAGGTTGAACCGGGAACTCTGGTTGCCGCTGAAGCAACTGTGCTGGCAACTGTTTCCGCTGTAGATCCTGTTTATGTAAATTTCAGCATCCCTGAAAAAGAATATCTTGTCGCCATCCGTGAAATAGAAGCCAACAGAAAGTCCGGGAGGCCTGACAAGGAGTCAAATCTTCAGATAATTCTGGCAGATGGCGGTTACTATGATCATAACGGTACTTTTAACATGGCTGACCGCGCCGTGGACTCTTCTACAGGGACTCTGGGGATCAGAGCCGAGTTTCCTAATCCGGAAAGGATTCTGCGTGACGGCCAGTATGCCAAGGTTGTGGTTTGTCTGAAAGAGTATCCCAATGCGCTGGTTGTACCCACACGGGCGTTGCTCGATATTCAGGGACGTAAATCCCTGCTGACCGTTGTTAACGGAACCGTAGAAGAAAAGTCGATAACCATTGATTACACCGATGACCGCAACACCGTGGTCAAAACCGGAATCGATTCCGGGACTCTGGTTATTGCTGACGGTGTGAATAAGATTCGTCCCGGAACTGCGGTTAGCCCCCAGATTGTTCAAGACAAGCTCGAAGCTAGGCAAGAGTAACTCCATATTAATGTAGCAAATCTCCCTGCGCTTGCGGGGAGATAATTTTTTTGCAGGAAGAAGCCATGGTCAATTTCTTTATCGACAGACCCATTTTCTCGTCCGTTATCTCCATCATTATCACTCTGGTGGGCTTGCTGAGTATTTTTACCCTGCCCATTGCCCAATATCCGGAAATTGCACCACCTACGGTGCAGATTGCGGCTCAGTATACCGGTGCCAGCGCGGATGTTGTGGAACAGACTGTTGCGGCTCCCATTGAGGAGCAGGTCAACGGCGCGCAGGATATGCTTTACATGAACTCCATCAGTTCCAACGACGGACGAATGGTGCTCAACGTCACCTTTGATCTGGGACGTGATCTGGAATTGGCAACTGTCGATGTGCAGAACAGGGTCAGCCTTGCCACCCCCCAGCTGCCAGCGGAAGTAACTAAATCCGGGGTAAGTGTTAAGAAGCAGTCTTCCAGCATGATCTGCGTGATTAGTTTGATTTCTCCCAATGGGACATATGATTCCCTTTTTCTCAACAACTACGCCAAGATCAACCTGTTTGATGCTATTTCCCGTATTCCCGGTGTGGGTAGTGTTTCCCTTTTTGGTGATCAGGATTACGGCATGCGTCTCTGGCTGGACCCGGATAAAATGGCCAGATTGGCGATCACTGCCGACGATATTATTGCTGCCGTGCAGGAACAGAACCTACAGGCTCCGGCTGGGCAGGTGGGACAGCCTCCAGCTGCTTCAGGACAGCAGTTTCAGTTGACTGTGCGGGTTAAAGGACGTCTTAGCGAACCTGAAGAGTTTGGAAATATCATAATCAAGGCTCATCCGGACGGCAGTACTGTCCATGTTCGTGATGTGGCCCGTGTTGAAATGGGGTCTAAATCCTATTCCGCATTCGGTAGACAGGACGAAATCGAGTCCGCAATGTTGCTGGTTTACCAGCTTCCCGGCGCAAACGCTCTGGATATTGTAGAGCACGTGCGTTCTACCATGAAGGATCTTTCACAGAATTTCCCCACCGGAATGAAATACGACATTCCTTACGATACCACCCTGTTCGTTACCGCATCCATTGATGAGGTTATGGATACTCTTTACGAGGCCATGGCTCTCGTATTTATTGTGGTCTTCATCTTTTTGCAGAATCTGCGAGCCACTATCGTACCTATGATTGCGGTTCCGGTTTCTTTGGTTGGTACTTTTGCCTTCTTTCAGGTACTGGGATTCTCCATCAACACCCTGACCCTGTTCGGCATGGTCTTGGCTATCGGTATTGTTGTTGATGATGCCATTGTTGTGGTCGAGGCGGTGCAATCAAAAATTGACGAGGAGGGGCTGGACGCCAAGACGGCCACCAAGGAGGCCATGAAAGAGGTTTCTGGGCCTATTGTGGCAACCACTGCGGTTCTTATTGCCGTGTTCGTTCCTGTAGCCTTTATGGGCGGAATTTCCGGGCAGCTTTACAAGCAGTTCGCGTTGACCCTTGCGGTCTCCGTTGCCATTTCGTCTGTTAACGCGCTTACTTTTTCTCCGGCCATGTCTGCTCTGCTTTTGCGACCGCAAAAAGAAATGCGCGGGCCGTTGGGCTGGTTTTTTAAGCAGTTTAATAAATATTTTGGTAAAATTACTTCCGGGTATACGTCCGGAGTGCGGATAATTCTGCGTAAGTCGATTGTTGCGTTGGGAATTTTCGGAGTTCTCATGTTCGGAACCTATTCCCTGTTTCAGACGGTGCCCACCGGATTCGTGCCTAACGAGGATCAGGGCTATTTCATGATCAACGTACAGCTGCCTGAAGGTGCTTCCCTTGAACGTTCGGATGCAGTTGTGAAGCAGGTTGAGGAAATCCTGAAAAATGAAGCCGGTGTGAAAACCTATTTTGCTCTGGGCGGGTTCAACCTGATTACCGGGGCCTATTCATCCTATACTTCGACCTTGTTTGCTACCCTTGATCCATGGGATGAACGTACTGATCCGCAGCTGCATGTGAATGCCATTCTTGGTAAGGTGCAGCAGAAAGTTATGGGTATTCAGGAAGCAATGGTTCTTTGCTTTAACCCGCCGCCCATTAACGGCATCGGTTCCACCGGCGGTTTGCAGTTCGAATTGCAGGACCGCTCCGGGGGAACAGTGGAGGAGCTGGCTCAGGCTGCGCAGAACTATATGGATGAGTTACGCAAGCATCCGGAATTGACAGGTATCTTTTCTACTTTCAGTGCCAATGTTCCGCAGATTTTTGTTGATGTTGATCGTGACAAGGTCCGCAAGCTGGGGATTCCTCTTAATGAAGTTTTCACCGCTATGCAGACTTTTCTCGGCGGATACTACATCAATGACTTCAACAAGTATGGCAGGACCTTCCGGGTCATGGCTCAGGCTGACTCCCAGTTCAGAACCAGTCCCAGTGATGTTTCCAAGTTTTATGTGCGCGGCGATACCGGGAAGATGATTCCTCTTTCCACTCTTCTTAACCAGAAGAAGATTTTCGGTCCGGAATATATTCAGCGTTACAATTTATTCCGGGCTATTGAGATAACCGCTGCCAATGCTCCGGGATACAGTACCGGACAGGCCATGGCGATTATGGAAAAGATTGCCCGTGATACTTTGCCGAGGGGTTATGGTTTTGATTGGACCAACATTGCCTATCAGGAAAAGAAATCCGGTGGTGAGGTCGTAGTTATATTTGCGTTGGCGGTCATGATGGTATTTCTCGTGCTTGCCGCGCAGTATGAAAGCTGGATTATTCCGCTGGCGATTGTTTTTGCGGTTCCGCTGGGTGTGTTCGGGGCTATCTCCGGTCAGTTCCTGCGTGGGCTGGATAACAATGTTTATGCCCAGATTGGTTTGATCATGCTAATCGGACTTGCAGCTAAGAACGCGATTCTCATCGTGGAGTTTGCCAAGGCCAAGTATGAGCAGGGTGCTTCGTTGGTGGATGCTGCCGTGCATGCTGCGCAGGTTCGTTTCCGGCCTATTCTGATGACTTCATTTGCATTTATCCTTGGCGTTGTGCCGCTGGTAATTGCGCAGGGAGCGGGATCGGCCAGCCGTCATGCTCTCGGTACTTCGGTGTTTGCAGGGATGATCGCAGCTACCATCCTTGGTGTACTCTTTGTGCCGCTGTTCTATGTGACGTTGGTCAAAGTGCAGAATAGGAAGAAAGCAGCCGAGAAGTCTGAATCTCCTGATGAATAGCTGTTAATTTAAGTTCAAAAAAAGACCCCGCCGGAATATTCTGGCGGGGTCTTTTTTTTGGGTAGCGAGTTCTATTCCCGGTTGGTGCAGTTTCGATACAGGAAGTAATGTGTCCAGATTGCGCAAGTTATGCCGATAAAACAGCCGAAGATAACATCTGCGGGATAATGTTTACCCACCACAACCCGGCTTAATCCCACCAGCAGTGCCAGAATAAACGGAAGGTATTTTTTGCGTGGTAAAAGCAGGGCCACGGCAGTGCTCAGCGAAAAAATACGCAAGGTGTGCCCTGAAGGGAAAGAGTTCTGCAAATACTTTCCGGAAAACCAGGTGAATCCATAAGATCCGTCCTCAAAGAAAAGGGGTGGACGGCAGCGACCGAAGAACCATTTAAGTTCATCGCCGATAAGCATGGCGGTCATGGTTGAAAAGGCCACCAGCAGCAAAGCCCGCGATCTGTTTTGGAGACCGTTCAGCATTGCATCTATACTACCGCAGATCAGGGCCAGAAAGGAGATTGTCTGAATGACATGTTTGGAGGCCAGTTTGCTGATAAGCTTGCCGACGGTTACTGTAAAAGTTCCTTTTAGGGTATGGGCGGCTTTGGCAATGGGCAGGTCAAGGTGTTGGTAAAAAAGAATGATCAGCAGAAGGGCCGCAAATGCTCCTGCGGTGGTGTACAGAGACAACCGTTTGGGATTGTCGTCCATAGTGTCTCCTTTTTTATTATTGCAGTTCTCGGGGGCATGGATCTACCGCTAGCGGTTTTGCTGAAGTGGAGAGGGGCAGCTCTATATAAAAATTGGTTCCGTCGTCTTGTGACGAATCAAACCAGACTTTTCCTTGGAGGTAGTTTTCAGTGAACATTTTTACGCTGTATGTTCCAAGACCTCTACCTTTTCCTTTGGTGGAAAATGATTTTCTAAAAATCTGATGGGCAACTGTCATGGGAATGGTTCCGTTATTGGAAACCGTGAACAAACCAGCATTGTCATCGTTACTGGCCTTAATCACAACTTTTCCATTTTCCGGTGAGGCTTCAATTGCGTTTTTAACTAGATTTTCAATTATGCGGTAGAGGATTCGTTTGTCTGTATGCAGGCAGAACTCTTCAATTTCAGAGTTAATCGAAATGTTTTTGTCTTTTACCAGTTGGCTGCTGGAGTAGAATGTACTGATAGATTCGAGAATCTGTTTTATGGCAACCGGTTCGTTGTGGATTTCGAGTTGTTTGGTTTCAGCGGAAATGAAGAGCCTATGGGCATCAATTTCATTTGCCATAAATCTGGCCCGATCTACAATCATCCCAGCCAGTTCACGGTGTTCTATTTTTACGGCGTCATCCTTGATAAGAGTTCCTGCATTGACGATGCCGTTTACTGCATTGAGCAGGTCGTGAAGGAACACCCGTTCCATCATTTCTTTGTGTTTACTGTCGGAAATATCCGTCAGATGAATTATGAAATATTGCTCGTCCCGGATTTTTATAGGAGAGGCATTGACTTTGAATGTATATGCTTTGACCTTACCCTCAATGCTGCCCAGCAGCATACACTCTTCTTCAGCCTTGTCTCCGGTCATGGCGGTCTGGAAGGCTCGCAAAGCTCCGCACTGGCCACAGGGGACAGAGGTTCCGCGCCAGTTCTTTCGTGAGTTGCAGCAGCTGAGCAGCTCTCCTGGGCGGCGTCCAAGAATCATATTCTTGCGTTTTTCACCTACAGCAGTCGCAAGGGTCTCATTATAGAGGACAATTTTTCTTTCATTGTTCAGGATAAATGATGGATTAGGCACGGAATTGATAAGTTCCGCAGCAAAGTCTTTCCTTATTCTTTCGTGCTGGTCCAGAATTTCAAGACTACAGGGATTGTAGCTCTCCATAGGAGAATCCAAGTTGTATACTTCGTCGTTCATCAAATCCCTCACAGGTCATTACTTGTTTAATGACCTTTATAAAAAAGCAGTGAATTGCCGTTCCCTTCCATGTAAAGCATGCCGTCTCTTTCCTGCATGGAATCAACTTTTTCTAGAGCTTGCATAAATTTGAATTCCTGCAAATTTATGTTTTTGGAGCAGGATTTGCGGGTCATGGCCAGCGGACCGGTCTTGAAAATTCCGTTTACGTATGAATAGTTACCGCGAAAGCTGTTACAGCCGCCGGAGCCGTATATTTTACCATTGCTGTCCAGACGCATCCAGATATGGGCGAAGCCTCCTAGGGACTTCCCGTCAATATCCTCCGCAATCCACTTTGTCTCGGTGGGATTTTCATAAACAGGATAGTAAGTCTGCTTAGGCGCGCAGCCAGCAGCAAAAAGGATAATGCAGGCTGTTAAAGCTGGCAGGAAAGTCTTTTTCAGGTTTGTAATTTTCATAAAAAGGTTCCTCCATCCAAGTATTGTACTTGTATCTAACTCTTTTTGATAGAAAAAATTTGAGAAAATTGCCGGAATATTTATTTAAAGTCCACAAAGCATGTAGCCGAGAATAAGGCCGCACTTGTCTGCGCAGGAAGGGTAGAATTGTTTATGCTTTTTTGTGCGGGAGCGGTTCTCCTTGCCATAATAGAATTCAGCAATGGACAGCGGGGTATAACCGTTTTTTGCAGCAAAATTGAGCAGCTTCGGTGCGCAGCAATCTCCGGTTCCGGTGGGGATGCCCTTGTTTCCGTATATGATTTCCGGCATGGGGCGGGTTTTGCCGCGAAAGTTGTGAACTGCGTAAATAGCGTGGATTTCGCGCATCAAATTTTGTGATAGTTTCTTGCGCTGGGCGGAAAGGGTGTCATGGTCAGCTGTTTTGGGAGTCAGTTTTTCCATTTCCCGGCCGATTCTCTTAATTTCTTTTTCTGTGGATTCGGTCAGCTTCTGGAATTCGTGAGGGTTGATGATCGGGCTTACCCAGCCGGGTATTTCCCAGTTACCGTTGTACTGCCCGGAGAAAGCCTTGGCTGAGTATTCTTGTCCCGCGTGGTCCAGATAGGTCATGATCCCGAACATTTGACCGCGTGCTTTGCCGAAAAGGTAGTCGGTGCTGAAATCCGGCTCGGCATGTTCCAGCGGCAGGTCAAAGTCCGCACGTTTGGTTGCGTCCAGTGTTGCCATCAGTTCAAGGCATAGATGGATGGCCTTTCCCGCACTGAGGGTGTGGGTGGCTTTGCATCGGGTACAGTAGCCTGAGCAGGAGATGTTGTTTGTGAATATTTCCGTGCCGTTCATATGAATGTCCGCTCGAGATTATAAAAAAGGGGATGCGCCTTGGCACATCCCCTTTTGATTGCATTAGTACAGAACCAGTGGCCCTGATTATTGGCTGACGGAAAAATACTGTTCTATTGGGAGACTGGCCCGTTAAAGACGACAGAAACGATGCCGTATTCGATTCTGCCACGGGGAGCGTTGACAATTACCTCGTCTCCTTCCTCTTTACCGAGCAGGGCTCTGCCCACCGGGGATTCAACGGAGATGATGCCTTTTTTGAAATCACTCTCGTCCGGTCCCATGATGGTGTAGGTCTTTTCGTCACCGGTATCAATGTCTTCAAGCTCAACGGTTGCGCCGAATGTTACTTTTGGGCCACCGAGAGTTTTCATGTCTACGACATTGAACTGGGGGATGCGGGATTCAATGTAATTGATCTTCGCTTCAAGCATTCCCTGTCTTTCACGGGCTGCGTGGTAGCCGCCGTTTTCTTTCAGGTCACCTTCTTCGCGGGCTTCCGCAATAGCTTTGATTACCTCGGGACGTTCTTTTTTAAGAGTTGCCAGCTCTTTCTTGATCTTCGCAAAGCCTTCTTGTGAAATGGGTATACTGCTCATTCCATAAACCTCAAATAATTCCGTCGTTGTCAATAAAAATGCAGCCACTGCCGAAAAACCTTTTTGCGGAAGTGAAGCTGCGTTGGGTACATGGTTCGGAGCAACTTTTCAGTTGCTGAAAGTTCTGGGTAGAACATCCTTTGGAGTAGGTCAAGTCGCTTTTGGTATAAGATAGCTGGTTTGACTTTTTTTTTAATGTTAAGAGTATGTTGTCACTTAGAATAATGTTTTTGTAATTTTCATTTAATGCTGCTGTAAGGTTTCATAAATTATAATTGTAACAATAATAAATTGGTTTTATTGAAATTTTTTTTATGAAGAAATGGCCTTTTTAAAATATATTTTTACGGATAAGTTGGTCATCCGTGTAGATAATTTTGCATATTTTGTTTGAGAGGGTGTTGCGGTGGCTGAAGACGTAAAATTTATTCAGAAGAAGGATGTTAAGCCGGGGATGTATGTTCAGCGGTATGGAGCCGGGACTTTTAATGATCCTCTGGTTGAGGTGGGGAAGTTTATCGAGTCTCATGGTGATATCTCCAAATATCTTCCTGATGAGACTGAGAAGGTTGAGATCCTGACCGGAAAAGTTCTTCCAAATATGGATTATGCCTGCGATAAAGGGGCACTCTCCGCTGAGGATGCTGCCCGCAATATGGCTGATGCTTTGCCTGAAGCGCGCCGGGTTCATGAAGAAGCTCTGAATTATGCCCACAAGTTTATAGACGATGTGCGCAGGGGAAAGACTGTTGAAGTTGAAGAGGCAGTCCCTATTGTCGGTGAGGTTATCGATAGTCTGACTGCTAATGAACCGGCAGCTCTGACTCTGGCTTTTTTGAAGCGATATGACGAATACACTTATACTCACAGCATCAATGTAAATCTATATTCATTGTTGCTGGGCAAGGCTCTCGGATTGAGTCGCAATGAATTGGAGTCGCTGGGTGTTGCCGCTTTATTTCACGATGTGGGCAAGGGGCGCATTCCCAACAAGGTCCTCAATAAACCCGGAAAGCTTACTGATTCTGAATATGAAGTCATGAAGAGTCATCCTCAGGAAGGGCTTGAAGTTTTGAGAGATGTTAAGGGACTTGATCAGGCTGTCCTGCGTGGAGTGGTCGAGCACCATGAGCGTTATGATGGAAACGGTTATCCGAGTAAAATTAAAGGCGAGGATATTCACCCCTTCGGGCGGATTATAGCCATAAGTGATGTTTATGATGCCTTGACTAGTGTTAGGGTTTACAAGAAAGCCATAACTCCGGCCAAGACCTTAAGTCAGATGTATAAATGGAAGGGGACTGATTTTGATCCCGCCTACCTGAATCGTTTTATCCGGGTTATGGGAATTTATCCTCCGGGAACAATGGTCCAGCTTGATGATCTGCGTTTTGCCATTGTGCTGGAAACTAATGAGACTAAGCCCCGGCAGCCCAAGGTTAAGGTTTTGTTTAACGATAAAATGCAGCCGGTTCTTTCCGAATGCATCGATCTTGCCTCTTATGAGAACGAGGGTCGTAAAGTAAAGGTTATGCGTCAGCCTGACCCCAAGTCGCTGGGGGGTGATATGCAACAGCTCTCCCGTTTTTTAGTCTAAAATACGGTTTTATGTCTCTTTGAAGGCCGGGGTCAGAAGTTAATGACCCTGGCCTTTTTTCGTTTTTTTAGGGTGTTAGCTTAGTTCTAGTGTTAAGGTGAACTAAGGTTCAACTTTTCTTCTTGACTAAAGATGAACTTGTACTCATTTTTTAAAAAAAGGAGAAAGTTATTATGTCAAATGTAGTGAAAAGTAATGATAGTATACATGTCTGCCCATGGTGGGTTGCCTATACTTTTGATAACTGGTTGCGCAGGCTGGTTGATCCGGCTGAGAAGGCTCTTGGCAGGTGGGTGCGTCCGGGAATGCGCGTGCTGGATTTCGGCTGCGGTTTGGGGCATTATTCCATCGGCGCGGCAAAATTGGTGGGTGATGGCGGCGAAGTTGTTGCCGTTGACTTGCAGGAAAAGATGCTTGAAATCGCCCTTAAGCGGGCAGGCAAGGCCGGAGTTGCCGGGATTATTTCTTCGCATCAGTGCTCGGCTGAGAACATTGGTTATCCCGGTAAGGTGGATTTTGTTATTGCCGGGAACGTGATTCACGAAACACCGGATCAGCGCGTGGTATTGCGGGAAGTTTATAATTTGCTTGTGCCGGGCGGAGGGTTTTTCTTTACTGAACCGCGCAATCATGTCAGGGCTGATATTTTTGAACGGGAATTGAAAACAGCTCAGGATATCGGTTTTCTCGTGGAACAATTGCCTGTATCGTTTATGGCTAGGCGGGCATATTTGCGGAAACCGGATAATCATTAAGTGTATAAAGGACTAAAATGATACGTAAGCATGGAAACTTCGAACCTGTGCAGGACAGGGCGGATGTTACCAGAAATGATATTTTGGAAGCGGCCTTGGAGGTTTTTTCCGAAAAGGGATACTCCGGGGCCAATACCAAAAACATTGCCGCCGCAGCCGGGGTAGCAACCGGGTCAGTCTACCGCTACTTCAAGAATAAAAAGGTGATTTTCATTGAGGTCATCAACATGCTTCAGGGACGGATGAGTTTTGATATTTTTGATAAAGCCCAATTCATGCTTGATGAGGGCAGTTCCATTCGAGAGGGGTTGCGGATGTTGGGAGTTTATTCTGTGGAATCTCACCGCAGCAACCGTATGTTTTTCCGCGAAGTCATGGCCCTTGAAGCCACGGATGAAGATATTTCGGCCATAGGTAGAGAACGGGACCGGAGAATTCGCAAGAAACTGCTGGGATTTTTGAGTTCACAGAAGGAACATCTTAAGGTTGATGATCTTGAAGCTGCTGCCGAATTGGTTCATTGGGTAGTGGAAGAGGTCTCGCATCAGGCGGTTGTATTTGATTCTGATGTTGGTGAAGACCGTCTCGTCTACCAGATGGTCCTGATGCTTGAGGCGTATCTTCTCGGCCCTCAGTCCTGATTTTTATTAAATAACAAATTCCATGTCTGAGAAGAGTTTGTCATCATCGTAGAGGCCCGGATATCTGGTAGATATTTCATTCATGGTTGTGAAATAAGCATCCCAGCCCAGAATCTGCGCTTCTTTTCTCTTGTTTACGAAAATTTTGAACGTGGTTCCTTTAGGGCATTTGGTCATGTTCAGCTCCAGAACCCCGGCTCCGGTTGTCTCCAGCCAAACCGAAGACCACGCCGTGCGGTCCCCTTCCGTTTTCTTGTATTTTTCAAAGTACGCTTCAAAAATTCTTTCAATGTCTTTTCGTTCCATTGGTGCTCCCTTTGGGTGTTGATTACGTTTTGAGTATAACTTGTTTGTCTGAAATTGGGCAAGAAGTATGCTGAAGGCATGTGGTTGGACATCTCCAGAAGTTGCATTTGGTTTGAGTATTCGATTTACATATATGTTGAAAATTATCTGAGTTTTTCGTGTGTTTGCCAAAAATGTAATTTTCGTAAGGTTAGCTGACTGAGAGAGAAAAAATTGTCGAGCCGTTATCTCGTACAATTGTCCACCTGCCTTGTTTGAGACTTAATAATTGCGCGATTAATAATAATGAAGGGTCTGTTTTGACGCCAGTAACCACCTTTTACCAAAAGGTGAATTATGTGTTTGCCGTAATTGCCAGTTTGGTGTGATTGTTGGTTAATTGTTCTATCTTTCAGCAATTATGCATTTATTTCAATATGTTGCTTTCTGCTTTTAGGCGAAAGTTAAAAGCTGTAAAGTTATGAGTAGGCGGATTTTTGAGCCATGTTGCATGCAGAGGAAGCACTTGCTTACATAAAAAACTTCAGTTTCGTATTTTTGTTTGCCAAAATTGTTTTTTTCTGACATTCTTGGATCTCTGAATCGCTCTAATCTTCAAAAAATGATCTTTATATCCTATTTCGATTCAATTTCAGATTCCTGGAAAAAAACGACCGTGCCAATTTTGAGAGGTGGAAAAGCTCAAAATGTAATATAGTAGCGGGCACGCATTATTTAATTCGAAAGATATCCAGATTAGAGCCGCACTGGCTGATACATTTTTCATTAAAAACAAGTCAGTTGCCTGCTGGAAATCTCCCAGAGTTTCGGAACCGTCCGTTTCCCTGGCAGTCTGCCGGGCCACTGCACCTGTTGAACCTTATAATCATGGAGTGAGCTGACAATATGTGCCGTTTATTTGCGCTTACAAGTCGCGATCCTATTTCACCCATGCTGGCCATCAATGCCCTCAATACAATGAAAGAAGGTCATGACGGCTCCGGCGTGGGTCTCTGTCTCAGAGGACTGGGCGGTCGTTTTGAGGAAGAGTTACAGGGCTGTCCCATCCTTTCCGGTATTTTTACCGAAGCAGGCCTGCGCAGACTGGAACAGTATACCATGGACCACGGTTTTAAGTCCCAGTACAGCATTCTTTACACCCCCGAGACCGAGCCACCGGAAGGCACTCCCGTTCGCGGAACATATGCGGCTATCGCATACAAGGTTCCCAGAGGCTGGAAGGAACTTACTGCCGCGCAGCAGGGGCAGAAACTGGTTGAAATGCGTCTTGAACTTCGCAAGATGGGTGAAGAAGACGGCGATATCATGGTTTTCTCTTTCTGGCCCGATACTATCATTGTAAAAGAAGTCGGTGATCCCCTTGAGATCGGTGAATGGCTTCAGCTCGGTGCCAACCGTAACCTCTACGCCCGTCACATTCTGGCGCAGGGCAGGCAGAACACCAACTACGCCATCAACCTTTACGCCTGCCACCCCTTCTTTATTGAAGGCGTCGCCTCCATGACCAACGGCGAGAACACCGCATTTATCCCCATTATGGAATATATGCAGTCCAGAAATGTAACCGGATACTCCGGCTATCAGTCCGACTCCGAGGTTTTTACTCATATCGCCCATTACACCACCAAACGTCTGGGGCTGGATATCCGTGCCTACAAGCACGTCATCACTCCGCTCATGGATCATGAGATGGCTGATCACCCGGACCGTGAGTTTCTGGCGACCCTCAAGCGTTCCTGCCGCAAGATGATCATCGACGGACCCAACTGTATTATCGGAACTCTTGATGACGGTTCCATGTTCATGGTTCAGGATCGCAAAAAACTTCGTCCCGGTATTGTGGGCGGCAAAGACGGCATCTATGCCTTCTCTTCCGAAGTTTGCGGCATTGATGCCGTCATTCCCGATCGTGACAAGTCCAAGGACTTCCAGCCCATGCACCTCGATACAGTAATCGTCGGACCCGACTGCAAGGAGATAGAAACATGCTCACAGAAAGACCAATTACCCCGTCAACTTTAGGCGTTAGAGACCTGAACTGGCAGATCGAGTGGGACAAGGATCTCTGTACCCAGTGCGGTCGCTGCACCTCTGTCTGTCCGGTCAACGCCATTGAACTCGGTGTTCACCGCAAGCGCGAGATTAAGACTCCCGCCGGCCTGATGAAGAAAGCCGAGAATGAATATTCCATTTTTTACGGCATCCGCCAGAAGACCGACCCGGCCTACGCTTGTATCGGCTGTTCCATGTGCAACATGGTCTGTCCCAACAACGCCATCGGTCCCAAGCGCGAAGAAGGTTCCACCACTCAGAAATTCCACAACGACCGCGGCGGCAATCCCCGTACTCGTGGTGGACGCCGCAATTCCGGCGAATCTCTGCTGGACCAGATCAAATTCATGCGTATCTCCATGCTCACCGACCCCGCACTTGATGCCGGTCGTCATGAGTTCCGTTTGAACACCCTGCTTGGTCGAGTGCAGTCCCCTGAAGAAAGTTTGAAAACTTATCAGGAACAGGGCTGGAAACCTCCGGTTCGCGAAATCTACCCGCTGGTTATCGGCGGCATGTCCTTCGGGGCCATGTCTCCCAACATGTGGGAAGGTCTCCAGATGGGTGTGGCTTACCTGAACGAAGAACTGAATATGCCCGTGCGTATCTCCACCGGTGAGGGTGGCTGTCCTCCCAGACTGCTCCGTTCACGCTTTCTTAAATACGTTATTCTCCAGATCGCGTCCGGTTATTTCGGCTGGGATGAAATCATCCACGCCATTCCGGAAATGAAGGTCGACCCCTGCGCCATCGAGATCAAGTACGGTCAGGGTGCAAAGCCCGGTGATGGCGGCCTGCTCATGTGGTACAAGGTTAACAAACTCATCGCCGCAATTCGCGGTGTGCCCGAGGGTGTCAGCCTGCCCAGTCCCCCGACTCACCAGACCCAGTATTCCATTGAGGAATCTGTAGCCAAGATGATCCAGTCCATGAGTATGGCCTGGGGATTCAGGGTCCCGGTCTATCCTAAGATTTCCGCATCCTCCACATCGCTGGCGGTTCTCAACAACCTGACCCGTAACCCTTACGCCGCAGGTCTGGCCATTGACGGTGAAGACGGCGGAACCGGGGCGGCATATAACGTCTCCATGAACCACATGGGACATCCCATCGCCAGTAACCTGCGCGATTGTTACAACGCTCTGGTTGTTACCGGTAAGCAGAACGAACTGCCCCTCATCGCAGGCGGTGGTATCGGTAAATCTGGTAACCTTGCGGCCAACGCTGCTGCATTGATCATGCTCGGCGCGAGTGCCGTTCAGGTCGGTAAGTACGTTATGCAGGCCGGAGCTGGCTGTCTCGGTTCTGAAAAGGACCGCTGCAATGTCTGTAATATCGGCGTGTGTCCCAAGGGTATTACTTCTCAGGACCCCAGACTTTACCGTCGCCTCGATCCTGAAAAGGTAGCTGAAAGGGTTGTTGACTTCTATCTGAGCTTTGACACTGAAATCAAAAAGATTATCGCCCCGCTGGGCCGCTCCACCTCATTGCCCATCGGCATGGCGGATGCGCTTGGTATCAGTGACCGTGCTGCTGCTGACAGACTCGGCATCAAGTACGTGGTTTAACAACAGCTCACGATTTACGGAGATTTAAAATGGCAACAGAAAAAATATGCATCAGCGGCCTTGAAGAAGGTGCCCGTATTGAATCCCGCATCCTTGAGGAACGGATTCAAAAAGCGGTTGCCGATGGAGCCCGCAAGCTTGAAATAGACGCCATGGGCCAGCACGGCATTGGCGGACGACTCTGGATTTCCAAGGAAGAACCCATTGATATCGACGTTATCGGAACATCCGGTCAGCGTCTTGGTTCAAAGGGCTTTCCCGGAACTGTGATCAACGTTTACGGCTCAGTTTCTGATGACGTGGGTTGGCTTAACGCAGGCGCCGAGATTATTGTTCACGGTAACGGTTCCAACGGCGCATGTAATGCCATGGCGCAGGGTAAAGTCATTGTTAACGGTGACATCGGTGCCCGCGGCATGACCATGACCAAGACCAACCCCCGTTTCGCCCCGCCTGAACTCTGGGTACTCGGCGGAGTTGGTGACTATTTCGCAGAATTCATGGCTGGCGGTACCGCGGTAGTCTGTGGCTTTGAGCCTCAGAACGCTGAAAACGTACTCGCTTTCCGTCCCTGTGTCGGAATGGTTGGCGGTCGTATTTTCGTACGCGGACCCCACGGAGAATTCTCCACTGCCGACGCTATTCTCGAGCCCATCACCGATGCGGACTGGGAATGGCTCTGCGATAATCTCAAGGAAAACCTCGCTAAAATCGGTCGTGAAGATGTTTATGATTCCCTGACCGAGCGTAAGGAATGGCAGCTTATCCGCGCCAAATCACCTTTTGAAAAGACCGGGCGCAAACGTCGCTCCATGTCTGAGTTCCGTTCTCAGGTCTGGGATGATGAGCTTGGACAGGGTGGTCTCATCGGTGACCTGACCGACCTTGACCGTTCTCCTGTGCCGCTGATCACTTCCGGTGAAATGCGCCGTTTTGTTCCGGTCTGGGAAAACCGTAAATATCAGGCTCCATGCCAGTCTTCCTGCCCCACCGGTATGCCGGTGCAGAGACGCTGGCAGCTGGTCCGTGACGGCCTTGTTGATGAAGCCGTGGACCTTGCTCTTGCATATACTCCTTTTCCAGCAACTGTCTGCGGTTACCTCTGTCCCAACCTTTGTATGGAAGGCTGTACCCGCGGTGTTAAAGATCTTCTTTCAGTGGACATCACCAAGCTGGGTCGCGAGGGCGTGAACAGTCCCGCACCTGAGCTGCCGCCCCTTTCCGGCAAGAAAGTAGCGGTTATCGGCGGTGGTCCCGCTGGTATCTCCGTTGCTTGGCAGATTCGCCGCAAGGGACATGAAGCAGTTGTCTACGACATGTCCGACAAACTCGGAGGCAAGATAACTTCCGCCATTCCTTCCAGCCGTATTCCCAAGGAAGTGCTGGATTCCGAGCTGGAGCGTGTTGCTAAGGTCATCCCCCATGTGCACATGCAGAAGAAGCTGACTGCTGACGATTTTGCCGAACTGCGCCAGAACAGCGATGCAGTTGTGCTCGCCATTGGTGCCCAGAAGCCGCGTATCATTCCCATTCCCGGACATGAGCGCATTACCCCGGCTCTTGATTTCCTCAAGTCTGCCATGAAGGGTAAAGCTGAAGTGGGCGAAAAAGTGGTCATTATCGGTGCCGGTAATGTTGGTTGTGACGTAGCTACCGAATGTTCACGTCTCGGTGCCAAGGACATCCTGCTCATCGATATCCAGAAGCCCGCCGCTTTCGGTAAAGAGCGTGATGAAGCAGAAGAGGTCGGAGCTAAGTTCCGTTACCCCTGCTTCACTCAGGAAGTTACCGAGGAAGGCGTGGTACTCAAGTCCGGCGAAGTTCTTCCGGCTGATACTGTGATCATGTCCATCGGTGATACACCGGATATCGAGTTCCTGCCCGATACCATCGCTCTTGATCGCGGTCATATCGTGGTTAATGAAGATTACCAGACCACCGAACCCGGTGTTTACGCCATCGGTGATGCTGTACGTCCCGGCCTGTTGACCCACGCCATTGGTCATGGTCGCGAGACTGCCGAGACCCTTGATGAAATCTTCACCGGAAAGCGTCCTCACGCTGAACCGAAAGACGTCATCGATTACAAACGCATGACTCTCGAATACTTCGATCCCCGCCTGACTGAATTCAAGGATGTTCAGGAATGTGCTCAGGAATGTTCTTCCTGCGGTTCCTGCCGTGATTGCGGTCTTTGTGAAACAGTCTGTCCGCAGGCTGCTATCTCCCGCAAGGGCCTCGAAGGCAAGGATTTCGAAATGGCTTGCGATCCTGATAAATGCATTGGTTGCGGTTTCTGCGCCAATGTCTGCCCCTGCGGTATCTGGAATCTCGTAGAGAACAGCCCCATGGGTTAATATAAAGTCTTAAAGAATGGAGAGCCGGGCGGTCCGGTGATCCTGTATGGATTCTAAGATGGATACGGCCACCGGAGTTACTCCGGTGGCCGTATTTGTATTTGGAGATAACGGCGTGCTGCTTATCTTTTGAGAGAACTATAAGATATTCTTGATGATTGCCGTGTGGCTTTTGCCTTTATTTTACTCACTGAAATAATCCGAAATGTGTTGATGTATTATTTTTCTAACTGTAGTGCTTGATCGGTCAATCACTAACTGAAAGGAGAAATAATATGAAGCAACTGCTTGGTATTTCGGTTTTTTTGGATGTTTTGTTTTCTCTCATAACCATGAGTCGAAGGAATTAAATATCCGTAACTGTATTCTCTAATGTTACAGTTGTGTTACGGAACAGATTGATAATGGTTTATGATTTCAATGCGTCTTAATCTTTCTTAGTAAAACTATAGGGTCAGGTGGATATTTTTATGAGGAAATTGTCTTTAGTTTTTGCATGTATGGGGCTGCTGTTATTTCCTGCTCTTGGAATTGCTGCATTAGCAGTTGACGATGACAGGAAGATCAAAAATGGGTGGGAGAATGTCTCTCCAGATGTTGCTTCCAAGATCATGGAGCAAGTCAAAGCGGAAGTGTGTAGTTTTAAGCCTGCTGCTGAGGGAGTCATTTCTTCCTCAACATTGGACGGATCAATTAAGCTGAAAGCTGATGCCACGGCGACACATTTTAAAAGCGGTAATAATTGGTTTGCCCTGACTCTTGATTCTTACGGCCGCAATGAGGCAATGCTCAATGTTGCCGAACCTGAGATACGTTCTGAAGGTACGAAGCTAAATCTTGTACGCGAGAAACTTACAGAGTGGTACATAAACCATGGCGGCTACTTAGAGCACGGCCTTGTGTTGAATGAAAAACCAACAGGTAAGGGGAATCTTAATTTCTCATTTTCCACTTCCGGTAATCTTGTCCCTGAGCAAAATGGAAAAGACATTCTTTTTGTTGGTGATAACAACATGGACTATACAGGCATCAAGGCTTGGGATGCCACAGGCCGGGATCTTGTCTGCTCCATGTCTGTTCAGCAGGGTAACCTCGTCTGGTCGGTGGATGATAGTAAAGCAAAGTATCCTGTTACCGTTGATCCTGTTCTTTCTCTGGTAAAGAAGTTCACAGGGAAGGCGCAGGATTATTGTTATTTCGGTGGTACTCTTTCCCTTTCCGGCGACTTGGCTATTGTTGGGGCTAATAGTGAGGAGGATGCTGCTGGCAACCCTGTAGGAGCGGTCTATATTTTTTCGAAGAATGAGCCTAGCGAGAATGAGTGGGGTCTGATAAAGAAGCTCGCTGCGCCGAATGGAGGGGCTTTTGGCTCTAGTGTTTTTCTTTCCGGAGATCTGGCTGTTGTTGGGGCTTATTTTGAAGATTCTATGACCGGGGCAGTCTATATTTTTTCGAAGAATGAACCTAGCGAGAATGAGTGGGGTCTTGTGAAGAAGATCACTGGGCCGGGGGGAGCTGAGGGTCGGTTTGGCGGTAAAGTTTCCCTTTCCGGAAACCTACTTCTTGTGGGGGCTACTGCTGAGAATACCCATGCAGGAGCGGCCTATATTTTTTCGAAGGATGAGCCTAGCGAGAATGAGTGGGGTCTTGTGAAGAAACTCACTGGAAAGGTCCAGAATTATTGTTATTTCGGCAATGCTCTTTCTCTTTCCGGCGACCTTGCTATTGTGGGGGCATGTAGTGAGGAGGATGCTGATGGCAACTCTGTAGGAGCTGCCTATATTTTTTCGAAGGATGAGCCTAACGAGAATGAATGGGGCCTTGTGAAAAAGCTCCCTGGGCCGAATGGGTTTTCATTTGGTAAGAGCATTTCTCTTTCGGGCGATTTGGCCATTGTGGGGACCACTTCTAGGTCGGCTTATATTTATTCTAAGGACAATCCTCGCAAAGATGAGTGGGGTCTCGTGAAGAAGCTCACTCGGCCAGAGTTCACTGAGTGGCGTGATGATGCCTTTGGTTGTAATGTTTTTCTTTCCGGAGATCTGGCTATTGTCGGTGCTCCTAGAGAGGATGGCCGGAGAGGAGCGGTCTATATTTTTTCAAAGGATGAGAGTGATGTAAATCAGTGGGGTTTAGTGAATAAGCTAATTGGTCCGGAGGTGGGAGAATGGGAGTTTGGCAATAGCTTTTTTCTTTCCGGGGATCTACTTCTTGTAGGTGCTATGTATGAAAATAAGGTGGGAGCGGCTTATCTTTATTCCACTACGTCCCAAACTGGCGAAAAAATAGTGGTCCCTGTTGTAGATCAGCCTTCCGGTTCTGTTGTGACTGTAAATACTAATGATAAGCAGGTAAAAACCAAAGACGAGATTCAGAAGACCTATCAGGGTGTTACAATGGATTCCATGCTTGGAGCCAATGTTTATGAATTTACCGCCACTGTAACCGACAACAAGCTCGGCTACTTCGCCTTCAATAGTTCCAGCCTTGGCGAACGTAAGGCCGGGGATGTAATCCTTTACAAACTTTACACTGACAAGCCGAGCAAGACCTTTACCTACAGTTCGGACAAGATTCCCTCCGAAGAAGGGTATTTCTGGATTACTGATGAAACTAACAGCGGGCAATACATAGATCCCAAGATGGTTCTAGAGGGAGCCCGGACCTACACCGTTAACTATTCCATCCGGGATAACGGAGACTACGATCTTGATCCAGCTCCGGGGGCTATCAGCGATCCGGTTGTGCCCGGAACATCTTCCGGTGGTTCAGATTCAGGGTGTGTCATGAACCCGCAGGCCGACTTCTCCATGGAGCTGGCCGGATTGTTCGTGATCGCGTTGATTGGATTGTGCTTGCGTAGAAGATGCAGATAAGATTCTGAAGAAATAAATTATTAAAGTCCGCATATCGATCAAGATATGCGGACTTTGCTTTTATGTAGTCTTGCCGAACTATATGCGAAGCTTATTGAAAAAGTTTGGGATTCTTAAACCCTTTTCAAAGGGTTTAAGCCCGCCGGGAGGCTCCCCGGAGGGCCGCCGGAGGCATCTTTAAAACAACGGCTCAATTTCAAATTCCATGACTTCTTTGGTTTTCGGATGTTCAAAACATAAGTACCCGGCATGCAGCTTGAGTTGGCCCGGTGCTGTGCCTGATCCGTAAAGCCTGTCGCCTACTATGGGGCAGCCCAGACCCTGCGGATGCGCCGAATGTACTCTTAATTGATGGGTGCGTCCGGTATGCGGGGTGAATTCTACGCGGGTCATTCCGTTTTCAATTCCCAGCTTGCGCCAATGGGTGATGCCCAGCTTGCCATGGATTGGGTCGTAGACCTGATAGGGGCGGTTGTAGGGATCAAGGCGGAAAGCCATTTCAATGACCCCGCTATCTTCCTTTACTATGCCATCCAGCAGGGCGATATAGCGTTTTTTCACCAGTCTTTTCTGAAACTGCTCCACCAGTTCCCGCACCGCCCGTGCAGTGAGTCCCAACACCAGCAAGCCGGATGTATCCATATCCAGCCGGTGTACTGTGGGAAATTTGCGGCACTCGGGGAACATTTGCTGGACCCGGGTGACAACACAATCCTGATTCTCAGGTCCGCGTCCGGGTACGGAGAGCAGTCCACTGGGTTTGTTGACTACAACTATTTTTCTATCCGCATAGACAATATCGAGAAGTTCTGAGTTGCTCATGGCTCTTAATCTGTTTTTTAGAGTAAAAAATCAACTATCAATTTTTATGATAGCACCTATTTGTAAGGTTTAAGAATGATGATTGTTTTAAGTGATGTCCAAATTTTATGTTTCAGTACTGTAACGCTAAATTTGGGCGAATTTTAGATGTATTTTTCTGGTTTTCATAAAAAACACCAATAAATTACACATTTATTTGGGTTAGAGGTCAAAATAACTCTTAACTATACCATCTAGGTATGAAATTAAGGCTATTGAACCCGGATTCAGTGCTGTTTGAATACTAATTCGGGGTAGTACGAAAATAAAAATGTTATGCATATGTCAAAAAAATGGTTGTGAAAAAAATATCTATAAGCAATATGAGGGGTTAAGGGGTGTTTTGTACAAAATTTCACAATATCTTTATTTTTTTGATTGCATAATCAAACTGGCGGGTCTATTACTTGATCAACGGATCAACAACAGGTCCTCTTAGAAAAAATGACCGGACAAAAGTTCGGACGTTTTCAGGAAGGATAAAATATAATTTTCATAAATAAGGTTTCAAATCTTTAACTTCCACCTCAAGGGTGGGACGGGTAATAAGAGATGAAAAAAATGAGCGTACTTTTTCTTTTACTTCTGGTCATCGTGGCAGCGGCAGCAACTTCTGAAACTCTGGATTTCAAATCCAAGAACGTAACCACCGTTGCTGAAGCTCGTGTGTCTGGTGCTGACACCAAAGCTGTTGTAAAAGGACACATCGTCAGAAAGATCAATGACAATAAATATGTATTTCAGGACAAGACCGGTGAAATCATCATCGACCTCAGCCCGAAAGCGGGATCCCTCCCCGTTGACGCAAATGCTGAGATTGAGATTGAAGGCAGGGTCGAGCAGGACCTCGTCTTCGCCGGAATCGAAGCCCAGAAAATATCCGTTATCAACTAAACGGACCTCACAGGAATAATTATTCCGAACCAGAAAGGTCGCTAATTCGACTCCCTTGAATCTGAATTGTCAGCAGTTTTCAAAGCCGCGTCCGAGGACGCGGCCTTTCTGTTTTTAAGGCCCCGGAACCAAAATTAAACTTGGTTCCGGGGCCTTTGATATGCTTACGCAAGATTAGTTCTATTCGTTGAGAGCATGTAGATGTAGACGGCTGCATAATATTTGCCGCGTATCTACCCGGTAGAATGATTGCAGGGTACCAACTAGGCTGGAGAGGAACGGTTTTCCTAACTGAAATACGGGTTGCAGAATTCGTTAATGGTGCTGATAATTTTGTCTTTGGATATGGGCTTGGTCAGGAATGAGTCGCATCCGGCTTTAAGTATCTTTTCCTTGGCTTCGGTCAGAGCATGGGCGGTAAGCGCAATAATTACGCTCGGCTTCTTTTCTGCCCGAATCTCCCAATTCCGAATTCGCTTGGTACACTCATAACCGTCCATAATGGGCATTTCAATATCCATGAAAATTAGGTCAAAGCTCTGTGCGCTGGCCTCTCCGAATCCTTCTTCTCCGTTATGGGCTATTCTAAGGTTGTGGGGCAGGTCTTTGAAAAAAAGTTGGATCAGCAGGCAGTTGGCCTTATTGTCTTCGATCAGAAGGATATCCAGAGGACGCATTTTTCCTGAAGGTTGAGTTGGAATGGGGTGAAGCTCCGTTTTCTTGCTCAAGATATTCTTAGCTGCATTTTCAAGAGAATACATATCAAGAGGAGCCAGCAGAACACTGCCGTGGAACTCTTTAATATTGTCTTGCCCCACGGTGGAGATCATAATAATTTTTTTCTCGTCGATCTCCATATCCCTTAATTGATCCAAGGTCTGTTGACGTTTCCAGCCGTGGATTCCACCCCGGACAATAACTATATCGTATGGAGTGTTCGATTTCAGGCTGTTTTCAATGTAGCTGCGGCCTTCCTCCATGCTCTGGGCTTTGCTGATTCTTTTGGTCCTTGTACTTATCCGTATGGCAAGCGCCTGCCGCGAATAGTCCTGATCGTTGATGATCAGAATGGATTTGCCGCGCAGGGGGGAGCTTTCAATGGAAATTCGCGGGTCTTTTTCAAAAGGCATTTCCATATGGATAGTGGTGCCGAACCCTTTGCGGCTTTCGAGCCATATTTTCCCGCCCATGGCTTCACATAGGGATTTGCATATGGAAAGTCCCAGTCCGGTTCCGCCGTATTTGCGGGTGGTGGAAGAGTCTGCCTGAGTGAAGCGGTCGAAAATTGAGTCCAGTTTGTCATCTTCAATGCCGATTCCACTGTCTCTGACCGCTAAGTGAATCATCAAGGAGCGGGAACCGTCGGTCATATGGGTTTGGGGAAGAGAAGCTTCTACAACAACGTAGCCTCGTTCCGTAAACTTGATGGCATTGCCGATGAGATTGACGAAGATCTGCTGCAAGCGTGAAGGGTCGCCCATAAGTTGTTCGGGCACATCACGTTTGATGTTGTATGCCAACTCCAGACCTTTTCCATGTCCGGCATGACCTGTGACTTTGAAGGCTTTGCCGATGATCCGGTCAAGGTTGAAATTTTTTTTCTCAAAGGCTATTTCCCCAGCTTCGATTTTGCTCAAATCGAGAATCTCATTGATCAGGTGGAGCAGGGATTCTCCGGATTCCTGTAATATTTCCACAAATCTTTTCTGTCCGTCATCCAGCTGTGAATCAGTAAGAACTTCAGCCATGCCTAGAATTGCGTTCATAGGGGTGCGTATCTCATGGCTCATGGCAGCCAGAAACTGAGATTTGGCGCGGGTTCCTTTGGCAGCTTCTACGGCCATGGCTTCCGATTTGGCAATGGCTTTGACTAATTTGTGGTTTGCGCTTTCCAGTTCATGGGTTCGCTCCTGTACATTAACCTCAAGGTTTTTATAGAGGTTTTCCAGATTGCGGCTCATGTGGTTGAAATTTAAGGCAAGAATCCCGATTTCATCCATGCGGGAACCTACGTTCACAGTAACGAATTTGCGGCGGGCAATTTTTCTGGTGTTGTTAGCCAGAATGCGCAGCGGGGAGATCAGGATGCGCTGGAAAAATGCATCCAACGCGATAATGGTGCAGAGCATGCACGCGCTGAACAAGATGGTCAGGCTGATCGTGTTTTCGCGGATTTCACTTCTGACCTGATCCAGCTTCATACCAATTTCAACCCTTCCGATATTTTCATTTCCGTTGATGATCGGTCTGGAGACAATCAGTACATCGGTTCCGTAGGAAGGTTTGTTTTTAAAGGTATGGGATTTGGATACAATATTACCTGATTGCAGAATGGGGTTACCTTCGCGATTGAATATTTCGCAGAAGGCCACTTGTGGAGACTGTTCAATGGATAAGGCAAGATCTTCCACCAGAAAAAAGCTGAATCTGGGCAGGTACTCTGCGCAAGAGCGGGCAGCCAGTGAAGCAATGCGGTTGCCGTGTTCATAGAGGCTGTCTTCAAGCTGTCTTTTCTGGGAGTCTACAATATAGTAGCCCAGTATGAAAAAGAACAGCATCAAGATCAGGCCTGTGCCTATGGATATTTTAAATCTTAAGCTGTCTTTCATTCCAGTATATTAATCATGTTTCTTATTTTTTGCGTGTGATCAGGGGTGTTTTATTTGGAATTTTCCCTGAACTGAACTTTGATTTCACCGTTGATTATTTTATTTCTGATTTCATCTACTTTTTTTAGCACAGCAGCGGGGATTTTGTCGCGGGTGTATTTCATTTCACTCAAGGCAACTCCGTTTTGCTTTAAACCGTAACTGGTTGGACCTGCTTTGAATTTGCCTTGCATGACGGATTTTAGTTCGTTGTAGGCCGCCACATCCAGCTTCTTGATCATGCTGGTCAGCACAAATCCTTTGGCTAGTGAATCCTGATCCGAATCAACCCCGATGGCATATTTGCCGCTGCGTCGTGCTGCTTCGATCACTCCGTTTCCGGTTAGTCCGGCTACGGTGAATATTATGTCCGCCCCTTCTTTGTATTGGCCCATAGCCATGTTGTACCCTTTGGCCGGGGCATTGAAACCTGAAAAATCTCCTAGCGGGCTTACATAGTCTATTTCAAGCTTAATTTCCGGAACAGCATATTTTGCTCCGTCAACATAGCCCTGCTCGAACTGGCGAACCTGTGGAACCGGGGTGCCGCCTATGAATCCGATTATTCCGGTTTTGCTGGTCAGTGCCGCTAATGCACCGGCCAGAAAAGATCCTTCTCCCTGTGCAAAGAAGACCGAGGAAATGTTATTCATCCCGTCCAACGGAACTTCGCTGAGAATAAATTTTTTGTTTGGGAATTTAGGGGCGTTTCTTTTGACCATTTCCGCATGCTGAGCACCCACAAGGATGATAATATCTGACTGACGGATAAGTTTAGTAAAGGATTCTTCTGTTGATTCGCCGTCTTCTTCTGGTTCCAGGATGATTAGTTTGAAATTGAATTCCTGCTGGGCTTTGCGGATTCCGCCGTAGGACATGTCGTTATATGATAGATCGCCCAACCCAGAGGCTCCGGTAACAAATCCTACAACTGGTTGGTCCGCCCAAGCTGTACCAAATGCAAAAATTAAGAATAAAAATGCGGCAAAGATTCTTTTCATAACTACCCCGGATTAATGACATCTGTGCTGGTCGACAAGGTTTGTGCTTACAAGAAAGTTTGTATTGTCTCAAATATGGCCTATGCAGCGTAACTTACAATAAAAGTTTAATTTATAAAAGGTTATTTAGGCAAACTGTGAGTTAATTTTCTGCAAAAAAAATCCCGGTAAAGCGAATGCCTTACCGGGATTGAGGGAGTTCTCAGTAGGAAGTCAGTTTTTATATTTTAGAAATGCTTTGCGTGGGAAATTGGCCAGCAATTTAACATTGATTTTGCCGCCGCTTTGGGCCAGACCCACGCCTGCGAAAATTATTGCAGAGGCTATAAGCTGGGTAAAATTCAAGGTTTCGTCCAGCAGGAGCCATCCGAAGAAGGCGGCAATTGCCGGAACAAGATTGATAAAAGCTGAGGCCTTGCCTGCGGGAAGACGGCTCATGCCTACGTTGTATAGTCCGAAGGCTCCGAGGGTAACAAAGGCTCCAAGGTATCCGGCCACCATAAGAACATGCAGAGGGTCGGAACCAAGGCCGTCCCGGAGGAGCAGGTACAATCCGGGCAGGAAGAAAATACAACCGGCACTGTTTTGTACTGCGGTTAAGGTCCATGGGCCGTAGTGAGCTGAAAGACGTTTTACCAGCAGCATGTATCCGGCGGCACAGCCCATGGCGAGCAGTTCCAGCATATTGCCCAGAGCCGGGTTGGAGCCGTTGCCCGAAGGGCTGCCGCTTAAGCTCAGGACAGCCACTCCGAACATGGAGAGGCCTAGCCCTATCCATCCGGCGGGTGTTGTTTTTTCTTTGAAAAAGAATCCGGCTCCAGCTGAGACCATCAACGGCAGGGAGGCGGAAATGAGTCCGGCCTGCGTGGCAGTGGTGTAGGTCAGGGCATAGGATTCGGAAAGGAAATAGAGGCAGGGCATGAACAGGGCCATCAGGGCCAGTGCAAACTTATCCTTTCCGTTTTTGACAGGTCCGGCCAGCCGGGAGGTAAAAGGGGTAAGCACAAGGGTGGCTATACCTGTGCGCATCCACATAACTGCCCATGGGTTCATGCTGCCCACGAGATGTTTCATGGCTGCAAACGAACTGCCCCAGAGCAGCACTGCGCTCAGTATGGCGAGTACGGGGATTATATCTTTACGGGATTCAAAGCTGGTCATAATTTTCTCCTTGAGATTGTAAGTAACTGCTCAGATCTTAAGGGTCTTGGAGAATATTGCTTTTTGTCAAATTGGCGTAAATTTTTGGCAAAGTGGTGTTTTTTTCATATAAATGTTTATATTTATATGAAGAAGAGGAGGTTCCTGATGGCATTAGTAAAATGGAAAGATGAATACAGTCTCGGGAACGAGTTGGTCGACGAACAGCATAAGTCGCTTTTTGCCATGCTTAATGATTTAGCAGAGGCAGGACCGGGGGATAAAGAAAGTGCAGCTTATACCTGCCTGAGCCGGATGCTAAAATACGCGCAGGAGCATTTTCGTGATGAAGAAAAATTAATGCGCGATAATGGTTACCCCAGCCTCTCGGATCACATCAAAGAGCATGAGAGGTTTGTCAGCCAGGTCAGGGATTATACGGAAGCAGTCTATAATACCTATGTGCCCTTTCAAGATATGTTGGAATATCTGAATAATTGGCTGGTTGAGCATATTCTCGGCTGTGACCAGAAATATATGGATTACATCAACAGCAATTAAATACAGGTATATTGTGAAGGAGTAGCCCCGGTGTAGCGGCGGAAGGTGTTGCTGAAGTGGCTCTGATCTGAGAATCCGCTTTGCAGGGCGGTTTCGGCAAAGGGCATGCCGGAACGGAGCAGCTTTTTGGCGTGTTCAATGCGCAGTTGCAGGTGATAACTGTGCGGCGGAAGTCCGGTGGCTTTTCGAAATACCCGCAGCAGATGGTAGCGGGAAAGTCCGGTGGCCTGCGAAAGTTCATCAAGGGAGACCTTTTCTGAAAGGTTTTCGTTGAGATATTCGCGGGCTTTTTTTACTGCAATGGGTTCCTCTGTGTGCGGGACTCGGGATTGTGTTTCGCAGTGGCGGGTTAAAAGTGCTGCCGCCGCGCGGGCAAGGGCGGTATCTAGGGCCAGTCTGCTTTTTATAGTCGATGCGGCATAATTTAGTTCTGTCAGGGTTCCGGTGGTAAGTTTATCTTCGGTTACCACTGATCTGAATTCCGGAAATTTATCGGTTTCGTTCAAGTCCCGCAGGGCCTTTTCAAATAATGTATTGTCAAAGCTGAATACCCGGTAGGTGATGCGGGTCTCGGAATCCGTGATTACCCCGGAATGGACAAGGCCGGGGTTAAATAGGGCGATTTCGCCGCCGCGCACAAAAGAATTGCCCGATCCGGGCTGACGGCAATAGCAGCCGCCCGCCTCCATAACTCCAACGGAATGAAAACCGTGGGTATGGTTCGGGAAGGAATGGTTGGAATTAATGACTTCCTGAATTTCAAGGCCCTCGATTGCTTCGGGGCGCAGGTATCTGATTGTACCTTTATTCATAGGTCTCACTGTTTGAGTGCAAGAGTTGCATAAACATTTGTAGAAAACAAGCTAATACACATGCGGCTGACGGTCTTGTAAAATATTGCTCTTCGATACAACTTGATTATTTTTTTAAAACGGTTTCAGCTAAAAATATGCCATGGTTATCTTACGTGCAAAATTTGATTTTAAAAGGCTGGTAAATGGGAAAACATGTTTTTACTGAAAGAGTGATCGAGGTCATCAGGGCAATCCCTGAAGGAAAGGTCTGCTCTTATGGCAAAGTAGCAGCTCTGGCTGGGAATTCCCGGGCGGCGCGGCAGGTTGTGCGTATTCTGCACACCTGTTCGCAAAAGGAAGGATTGCCGTGGCATCGGGTGGTCAACCGTGAGGGGCTGATCTCCCTCAAACCCGGTCAGGGTTATGAAAGGCAGCGCGAGTTGCTGGAACGCGAGGGCATTGATTTCGGTCTTGATAAACGGATTGATTTTGAAATTTACCTTTGGATGCCAGATTACATAATTAATCTTCATGAATGAGAAACACGGGAGAAGCTTATGAGTAATATTTCCATTCCAACCCTGAAGATGAATGACGGGAGGAGTATTCCCGCACTGGGATTCGGTACATACAAGCTGAACGGTTCCGCCGGGGTGGAGACCATGGTCAATGCCATCAGGACCGGATACTCTCTGCTGGATTCCGCTTTTAAGTATGAGAATGAAGGAGCGGTGGGTGAGTCCATTCGCCGCAGCGGTGTGGATCGCGAGAAGTTGCTGGTAACCTCAAAGGTTCCCGGTTTGCGCCATCGCTACAACGAAGCCCTTTATTCCGTGGAAGAGTCACTCTATCGGGCTGGGCTTGATTATTACGATTTCTACCTTATCCACTGGCCCAATCCCAGTCAGGATCTTTATGTGGAGGCTTGGCAGGCTCTGATCGAAGCCCGGAAAAGAGGTTTGGTTCGCTCCATCGGGTGCAGCAATTTTCTGCCAGAGCACATGCAACGGTTAATTGATGAAACCGGGGTGGTTCCGGCAGTAAACCAGATTGAACTGCATCCCTATTTTACGCAGCAGGAACAGCGCGCTTGGCACGATGAACATGGGATTATCACCCAGTCGTGGAGTCCGTTGGGCCGGGACAATTCGGCCATGCAGGAACCGGGCATCAAAACCATTGCCGACAGTCACGGAAAAAGCGTGGCGCAGGTCATCTTACGTTGGCATGTGCAATTGGGGGCGGTCCCCATTCCCAAGGCTACATCCCCGGCGCGGCAGCTGGAGAATCTCAGTATTTTTGATTTTGAATTGACTGCCGAGGAGATGGCAGTCATCAGTGCGCTGGACAGGGCGGACGGCAGGCGCAAGGATCAGCATCCCGCTTATTACGAGGAATATTAGCTGAGCTGATACGCTGGAGATCCCCCCTGAACTCCCTGATCAGATTATATAAAAATCGCCCGGAACAATTCTGTCCCGGGCGGTTTGCTTGAGAGTTGTCTTTCTTTGTTTATTCCGCTTTCAGATCTTCCACAATTTTCTGCATTTCCGAGACTTGCTCGGCAAGAGACTCCAGTGCGAGGGAGAACTCACGGGCACTGTTAGTTGTTTCTGAAGTAATGCGGCTTATTTCCTCGATTGAACCGTTGATCTCTTCGGAAGTGGCTGATTGTTCTTCGGCGGCGGTGGCGATACTTTGAATCTGAACCGCGCTTTCTTCTGCCCCGGTTACGATTTCCTGTAACATAGTACCGGAGCTTTCCGAGAATTGGTTTGCTTCTTCAATGTGCTTGTAAACCGTTTCCATAGAGCGAATATTCTCTCCGGCTACGCGCTGGATTGCGCCGATGGAACCGGAAACTTCCCCGGTGGCGGTCATGGTCTTTTCCGCCAGCTTGCGTACTTCGTCCGCAACAACCGCGAATCCGCGTCCGGCTTCACCCGCACGGGCCGCTTCAATGGCAGCATTCAGGGCCAGCAGGTTGGTTTGGTCGGCAATATCGGTAATTACCCCGACAATGGCTTCGGTTCCTTTGGCCTGCTTGTCCAGTTCTTCCATATTACCTTTGAGATTGTTCACCTCGGATACGGTCTGGTCTAGTGCGTTTTTAGATTTGTCTACGACCGCGGCCCCATCTTTGGCTTTATCTTGAGACTCAGTGCTTTCTTCAGCAGCGTCTGCTGCGTTGCGGGCGATTTCCAGCACGGTGGCATTCATTTCTTCCATGGCAGTAGCAGTGGAAGTGATACGGTCGCTCTGGATTTCAGCACCACCCAGCAATTCATTGGACTGCACGGACATCTGTTCGGAAGCGGATACAACCTTTTCAAGGACCATCTCTACCCGGTCCGCAGCGTGGTGCAACCCTTCGCTTCTGGCCATATCTGCTTTTGAACGGGCTTTTTCCGCTTCAGCTGTTGCTTCGCGGGCTTTGGCTGATTCTTCCTCGGCCTTGTGAGTCTCGCCTTCCGCCTTAAGTATGGTTTTCTTTAGTTCACCGACCATGGCCCGCAGGGACTCAGCCATGCGTCCGATTTCATCTTTCTGGTTGATGTCGAGGCTAGCATCAAGATTGCCTTCAGCAACTTTGCCGGTGTAGGCTGCGGTTTTGATGATTGGTTTACTGATCAGTCCTGCGAGCATGAAAAGGACTGTCAGCAAAATGATGATGGATATCCCGCTGATGATCAGGCTGTTCTGGGCAATGGTATCGGCCTGTGCTTCCACTTTGTCCATGGGAATAACCAGTGCGATTGACCATGGGTAGGATGTTTTACCGACCTTGATAGGCGCGTAGGTGATGTATTGCATTTCTCCGGTTTCTGACTCAGCGACGTAAGAGTATGCCCTGCCATTTTCAATGGCATTTAATATTTCGCGCCTGTTCTTGCCTTCGATTACATTGCTGAGATTCTTGGTCTGTAGTTCAGACTCCGGGTGGGCTACAATGTTGCCTTTGTTGGTTACAAGGTATGCGTATCCAGTATCAAAGGGCCTGATTTCAAGGATGGTTTCCTGAAGGTCGTTCAAATAAAAGTCTACACCGACGACCCCTATGTTGCGTCCATTTTTTTTGACCGGAATCCCGGTGGAGGAGACCCAGTAGGTCTTGCCTTGCACCGTCCACGGATAAGGTTCAGTGATTGTTTCCACATTGCCGGACATGGGGTTTTTGAACCAGCCCACATTGGAGACGTCCTTATTGCCTACAAAAAGATCTGCAATACGGCCTCCGTCGCGATGGTACCAGTTGCGGTATGCACCTTTATATTTGTCCATATATTCTTGTTCCCGGTCATCATAAACATCCGGGGGAAAGGCACACCATGAACCTGCGAGACCGGGGTGGCGTTCAAGGACTCCTACCAGTACAGAATCGAGATATTCGCGGTCCGGGATAACGTTGTAGTTGGCACCTTCTTCAAACATGATGCCCAGTGTTCTGGTAACGGTTAGAGCTCTGCCCATGGTTTCAGAAATTTCATTGCCGTATCCTCTGGCTACATGGTCGGCATCTTTGCTGGCTTGTTTGACGGCCATTTCTTTGGCCTGCTTGGTCATTACCCACGTACTGGTGCCTAGGATCATGGCCACAAGACAGAAGGTTGGTATAATAATTTTAGTTTTGAGGCTCCAGTTTTTGAAATTCATAAATATCTCCTTTTTTTGCGACATGAACGGCGCGCCTAGGACAACTTTGTCGTATTTTGTTTAGTTATTGTAGCAAGTTAGTAGATTTTTGCAGGGGTTGTTTCGGCAATATTTAAGGAAAAGTAAAGGGGGGAGTCTGGAAAATTGTAAAAAATATTTAATTTTGGAAATCAGAGAAGAGCTAAAAAGAAGGGCCGCATCGGATGATGCGGCCCTTTAGTCTGTTTAAGTAATCTTATTTTATTCGTCCTTAAGATCTTCCACAATGTTTTGCATTTCCGAGACCTGTTCGGCAAGGGACTCAAGAGCTAGTGCGAATTCACGTGCTCCGTTGGCTGTTTCAGCGGTGATACGGCTGATTTCTTCAACAGAGTTGTTGATCTCTTCGGATGTGGCGGATTGCTCTTCGGCAGCGGTGGCGATGCTTTGAATCTGGATCGCGCTTTCTTCGGCTCCACCTACGATTTCTTTCAAAACCCCGCCTGAGCTTTCTGAGAAATCATTGGCTTCTTCGATGTGCCTGTAAACTGTTTCCATAGAGCGGATATTCTCGCCCGCTACTCGCTGGATAGCACCGATTGAATTGGATACCTCGCCGGTAGCGGTCATGGTTTTTTCCGCCAACTTGCGTACTTCGTCCGCAACAACCGCGAATCCGCGTCCGGCTTCACCCGCACGGGCCGCTTCAATGGCAGCATTCAGGGCCAGCAGGTTGGTCTGGTCGGCAATATCGGTAATTACGCCGATTATGGCCTCTGTTCCCTTGGCTTGTTTGTCCAGTTCTTCCATATTTCCTTTGAGGTTGTTTACCTCGGAAACAGTCTGCCCTAATGCGGTTTTGGATTTATCTACAACCGAAGCACCGTCCTTTGCTTTGTCTTGTGCTTCCGTGCTTGCTTCGGCAGCATCACTGGCGTTGCGGGCTATTTCCAGTACGGTGGCGTTCATTTCTTCCATGGCTGTTGCGGTGGAAGCTATGCGGTCACTCTGGATTTCCGAGCCTTGCAGCATTTCATTGGATTGTACTGACATCTGTTCGGATGCGGAAACTACCCGTTCAAGAACCTGCTCGACTCGGTCTGCAGCGAGGTGCAGTCCTTCACTTCTGGCCATGTCTGCTTTGGCGCGGGCCTTTTCTGCCTCGGCTGTTGCCTCGCGGGCCTTTGCGGACTCTTCTTCCGCCTTGCGGGTTTCATCTTCGGCTTTAAGGATGGTCTTTTTGAGCTCTCCGACCATGTCCCGCAAAGAATCGGCCATGCGCCCGATTTCATCTTGCTGGTTGATATCCAGAGGGGCATCCAAATCGCCTTCGGCAACTTGGGTAGTGTAGTCGGCAGTTTTAAGAATTGGTTTGCTGATTACTCCGGCCAGAATGAAGAGAATTCCCAACAGGATGAGAATTGCAACCACGCTGACGATGAGGCTGTTCTGGGCAATGGCGTTAGCCTGTGCTTCAACCTTATCCATGGGGATGACCAGCGCAATAGACCACGGGAAGGAGGTTTTACCTACTTTGATGGGGGCATAGGTTATGTATTCCATGTTGCCGGCGGCAGATTCTGCTACGTAAGAATATGTCCTGCCGTTAGTAATGGCGTTTTTAACGTTGTTTTTATGTTTGCTGTCTACCCGTTCAAGAATGTTCTTGGTTTGCAGTTCGGAATCGGGATGAGCAACAATGGTTCCCTTGTTGGTTACAAGGTATGCGTATCCGGTTTCGAAAGGTTTGATTTGAAGGACTGTCTCCAGCAGATCATTAAGGTAGAAATCGACTCCGACGATACCTATGTTTCTACCTTTCTTTTTTACAGGATAGCCGGTGGAGCAAAGCCAGAATGTTTTGCCGTCCACTTCCCAGGGGTAGGGTTCAGAGAGGGTTTCTACATTGCCGGACATAGGTTTCTCAAACCATGCCTGACCTGAAAGGTTTTCATCCCCTGCAAATGATGAGGCAATGGAACCGCCATCCCGGTAATACCAGTTGCGGTAAGCACCTTTATATTTGTCCATATATTCTTGTTCCCGGTCATCGTAACTGCTTTTGCCGGGAAAGGTGCACCATGCCCCGGACAGTCCGGGGTGTTTTTTGAGGGTATGGATGAGTACTGAGTCCAGATACTCGCGGTCAGGGATAACTTTGTAGTTGGCCCCTTCTTCAAACATGGCGGCCAGCGTTCTGGTAACGGTCAGGGCTTTTCCGAGAGTTTCGGAAATTTCATTACCGTAACCTTTGGCTTCAGTATCTGCAGCTTTACTTGCCTGCTCAACAGCAAGGTTTCTGGCCTGATCGGTCATGATCCACGTACTGCTGGCAAGAATTAAAGCCACAACGCAGAAAGTGGGGATGATAATTTTATTTTTCAGGCTCCAGTCTCTGAAATTCATATGGAAGTCCTCCCGTGCTGATGATGACAGAATAATAATCGAAAACGACATAGAATTGTTATAAGCTGAAGTGCGGCAACTTATGCGAATTATCTATTGGATTATATAACAATAAATTTGATGGATATGTAAAGGAAAAGCAACATATTGGACTGAATATGCGTTCAGGGGGACAAAAAAGGCTGCATCAAATGATACAGCCTTTGTAGAAAAGTCGGGGGATATGAAACAGTATACTTAAGACCGTTGATCAGCCTTTTTTTACAATTGATGTCTTGAGCATCATTGCGCCGAATCCGGGGATTTTGCAGGAAATGTCGTGAACGCCGTCTTCGGGTTCAACCAGTCTGATGTTTTTGACCTTGGTTCCCTTTTTGATGGATGAAGACGCGCCTTTTACTTTCAAGTTCTGAGTGACGATGACAGTGTCGCCGTCAACAAGGATATTGCCGTTTGCGTCTTTGTAGACTTTTTCCGCAACATCTTCAGGCTGAAATTCATGACTGCATTCCGGACAGATAAGGGAAGTGCCGTCGGAGTATACGTATTCAGAATTACATTGCGGGCAATTAGGTAAATTTTCCATTATGTTTTATCTCGTTTTTTATTCCCTATAAGCAGGGTGTTTTATTGGGTGCTGGCATGCAGCCAGCGTTATGATTAATCGTTTCAGGGGATGAGTAGCCATTATCTGTTTATTTTTCAAGTTGCGGAAAACAGAAAAAGCCACCAATCTTACGATTGATGGCTTTTCCGAGAAAAGTGGCGGAGCCGACCGGACTCGAACCGGCGGCCTCCGGCGTGACAGGCCGGCGTTATAACCAGCTTAACTACGGCTCCGCTATATATTAAACGTGTTAAGCAACGTTTAAATATCTGAGGTGGTAGGCGGAACAGGGCTCGAACCTGTGACCCTCGGCTTGTAAGGCCGATGCTCTCCCAACTGAGCTATCCGCCCTCAGTGAGAGAACAGTACTAAAGAGACTCGCCTCAGTTGTCAACAGATTTTTTAAAAAAGTTGTAAAAAATTACTCCTTCACCCATTCAATTGCTTCTTCTTTCTGTTCTGGGTTGTAGTGGCGGACTTTAATGGAGGGGAAGAGCTTGTCCCCAATTTTGATCAGCGGTTCATGCCACTTGCTTTCCGAGACTACTGCCTTTTTTGAGAACCGTTTCAGATTGGGCAGGGCGAACTTGAGGTCTTCCACTAAGGCGTTGAAGGAAATACCGCCCATTTCCACTACTTCCACATAGACGGCGATCCGCTCTTCGCTTTCCATCTTTATTTCGCAGACGGAGATCATCCTTTGCATGTCTTCTTCGTGGATTTTGCCATTAATTTTAAGTCCCAGAACTTTGGGTGCAATCTCTATGATTTCAATCATGAATCACTCCGTGATGTATTCCTGGTTTTCAGGAAGTAAGATGGAGAAAGTAGTGCCTGTTTCCGGTGTGGATTCAAACCAGACTTTCCCCTTGAGATACTTTTCAATCAGCAGTTTCATGCTGTATGTCCCCAGTCCTCTTCCTTCTCCTTTGGTGGAAAAGGAGCGTTTGAAAATTTGTCTCTGACTTTTATCCGGGATGAAAAGAGTATTATGACCCCAGAATCGGACGTTTCCTTCTTTTCTTTGGCAGCCTATGGTTATAGTTTCACCCGGCTCGGAAGCTTCAAGGGCATTTTTAACCATATTTCCCAGAGATCTGACCAGAATTGTTGAGTCTGTATTAAAGTAAAAGTCGTCAAAATCTTCAGATATGGATATCTGGCGGTCAACGCATAGCGGATGACTGCTGTACATACCCCATACTTTCCGCAACGTCCCCTTGCTTGAGGTGGGCTTTAGTGAAATTTTTAGGTTTCCTTCTTCGGCTCTGTTAACATCCCTTTGTGCTTGAATTTCTTCCGTCATCTGGGAGATGGTGTTGTCCATTTTAAGGCATTGTTGGTGGATGTATTGTGATGTGGAGCTTCGGCAAAGCATTTGCGAGGCGTAGCGCAGTCCGGTCGCGAGATTCAGGATGTCATGAAAAAATAAATGCTCAAGATTTTTCTTCCGTTTTTCGTGGCTGATATCCAACACTGTGAAGATGATAAGGTCGTTGTCTTCGTATTTAAAAGGAGAGGTATAGACCTGAAGATCAAGTGCCTCATTGTGGTCTAGAGTATGCCTTAAAAAACGGCATTCCTCGGTGTGCGCAGTCCCTTCAAGGGATTTTATTATAGAGACAGCAGCCCCACAGTCCCGGCAGAATCTGCTTGTTCCGCAACCGCCTTCGTGGGTATGGGCGTGAATACAGCCCAAGGCTTCACCCGGGCGCAGGCCAATTATCTCGTGTGAATTGTTCTTTTTTGCGATGGATTGAAATACGGAATTGCAAAATACAGTTTGGCGGCATGAATTGATCATCAGCAGCGGGATCGGCAGTGCATGGAAGGCTGCTACCATAGGGTTTTCTTGTATCTTTTCTGACAGTTCACGGATCTCCGGCAATGGAGCTCTTTCGGCTGGGGCAAAGTCTGTAGACATGGTCATGCGTAACCTCTAGCTGTCATGGGATTTGGTTTTATATAAGAAATATCCTATTTTTGAGGTTATGCAAACCATTGCCATTTAATTTGTTGACTACTGGATGTTCAGAGTATGGGCGATGCGGTTGTAAGGAGTTGCATTTTATTTCAATGAGCATAAAAATTTGAGAAATGTTTGTATTAAATTTTCAGCGGAGAATATTAAATGAGTGCTAAGGCTGATAGGTTCAGCAAAAAAATGTGCGATATCCTGAATTACGGTGCCCTTAATCTGGCCATGGGAATCGGTTATGAGTCAGGGCTTTTCGAGGCTTTGTCACGTATGGGTAGTCCTGCCTGCTGTGCGGATATTGCCACTGAAGCCGGGGTCAGTGAGCGTTATTTGCGTGAGTGGCTGGGAGTCATGGTTTGCGGGGAAATTGTTGAGGTCCGAACTGATGAGCAAGGGCAGGAGCTTTTTGAATTACCCGGGGAGTATGCTTCTTTTCTTTGTCTTGCCGGGGGGAATTCCAACTTAGGTGTTTACGCGCAGGAGATTCCCTTACTTACTGATTGTGCAAGGGAAGGCGTGCTTGAGGGGATGCAGAGCGGGGCGGGGATACCTTACGAGCGTTACCCCAAATTTTATTCATTCATGGAGCAGCTGGCCGATGCCAAGCATCGCGATGTGTTGGTGCAGACCTTTTTGCCGTCAGTCATGAACGGTGAGATGGTCTGCCGTTTGAAAAATGGAATTTCAGTATGCGACATAGGTTGTGCCGAAGGTGTGGCTCTTGAGGTCATGGCGCAGGCTTTCCCGAAGTCGCAATTCACCGGAACGGATATTTCTGAGGAATCCCTGAATAATGCCCGCAAGAGGGTGGCAGAATTAGGATTGAACAATATTTCTTTCCAGCTTCAGGATGCTGCCGGGGATGAGGTTGAGCCGCAGCAGTATGATTACATAACCGCCTTTGATTCTATCCATGATCAGACTCGTCCTTTTGAGGCTCTGCGAAACATACACAAGATGCTAAGGGGCGGAGGAGTCTTTTCAATGATCGATATCAAGGCCGGTTCATCTGTTGCTGGAAACATGGATCATCCTATGGGAGCGTTTCTATATACGGTAAGCCTGATGCATTGCATGCCTGTGGGGTTGATGAACGGAGGGGCCGGACTGGGCATGATGTGGGGCCGTGAAAAGGCGGTTTCCATGTGCCGTGATGCCGGATTCAGTAGGGTCGAAGTGAACGATATCCCGGAAGATGGTTTTAATAGCCACTACCTCTGCTTCAAATAGCAATAAATAGGTCATTTGAGCCTGCTTTGATTCATTGACACTGGATTTGATGTCATATACTCCCTATCTTGAAGTTGAAAGTCATTATTAATTAACTTTCACTTACTACTTTATCAAGATGGGCATCAGGTCGAGAGCTCCTGCTTTGCAGAGCAGGGCCAGCCCGGGAGAATTTAAATGAATCAAATGATCAGTACGCGCATGTTTTTTCATGAGGAAGACGTGCGTGTGGTGCATTGTATTCCCGGACGTATACGTCTGCGTAGCGGGCTGTTCAGGGAACGGGATTTGAACCCGGATTATATTGAGGCCCACGTGGCTTCTTCGCCGGGTATAATAAGGGTGCGGCTCAATGCCGGGGCCGGATGTCTGATTGTACGCCATGCAGGGGTGGATGGTATTTATGATCAGATTATCCATGTGCTGAACACTCTTCCTGCTGAGGCCTTTGTTGCGGACAATAGTCGGGTCGAGCCTATTTCTCGCAGTGCCGTGGGCAGACATCTGCTGGTCGCCCTTGTCACTCCGGTGTTCCCGCCACTGATAAAGATGCATGTGGCTATGATTGTGGGGCTTCCGGTCATCTGGGACGGGATCAAAAATTTATTTTCACACGGTATCAGTGCCAAATCTCTTGATGCGTTCAGTATGGGGCTGTGTTTTGCCCTGAAAAATTATACCGCCATATCGGTAATCGGTTTCATGCGCATTTTCGGGGATTACCTAAAACAGCAAAATGACCGCCGCTCCAATGAATTGCTCATAAGTTTGTTGCGTAACAGAAAGAAAGAGGTCTGGGTTGAGCGGTCCGGCGTTGAGGTGGAAGTTCCCTTTGACGCTGTGTGTATTGGAGATATTGCGGTCTTCGGTCCCGGAGAACTCGTTGCGGTTGACGGGAAAGTTGTCGGCGGTTCTGCGGTGGTCAACAAAAGCATGGTCACCGGGGAATCTATTCCGCTCTGTCTGGAAGAGGGAAGTTCTGCTGTTTCCGGTTCAGTTGTTGAGAGTGGGCGTATCCGGGTCCGGGCGGAGAAGGTTGGTTCGGAAACTTCTATGTCACGGGTGAATCATTTCCTTGAGCGAACCATTCAAGATAAATCCCTGCCTGAGCTTAAGGGAGATCAACTGGCCGACAAACTGGTCCCGGTGACTCTTGGGTTAAGTGGTGCAACTTACGCCCTGACCGGGGATCTTTCGCGTACCGCTTCCATGGCATCCATAGATTACGTTTGTTCGGTGAAATTCCCGGCTTGTTTTTCCGTAAAGAGCAGCATTTATGCTGCCGGACGTGCAGGCATGCTGTTGGCCGGAGGGCGGCCTCTTGATGCTCTCGCAAAAGTCGACACCGTTGTTTTCGATAAAACCGGGACCCTGACCAGAAACCGGATGCAGGTTACCGATATTCTTTCGTTTGGTGATTGGAGCGGTGATGAAGTACTTGGCCTTGCTGCTCGCATTGAACAGCACTACGAACATCCGCTGGCTAAGGCGGTTGTGGAAGAGGCCTGCCGCGGCAACCTTGAACTGACTCCGGTCAGTGATGTTGAGTTCGTTGTTTCCCGCGGAGTGATTGCCATGGCCGATGGGCGGGAGTCGCTGGTGGGAAGCAGGAGCTTTGTTCTTGAGAATGAACTGGATTGTTCCATGGCTGAGCAAAGTGCTGATTCCCTGCGGGCAGAGGGAAAAATTGTCTTGTACGTGGCTCAGGGTGGGAAAGTTCGAGGGCTTATTGGTATGCGGGATTGTCTGAGACCTGAAGCCGGGCAGGTGGTCGCTGAGCTTAAAACTATGGGTATAAAGAAGGTGGTGGTTCTCACAGGTGATCACCGCAAGACAGCCCGTAAGTTCAATACTCGCCTTGAAGGAATTGATGAATTGCATTGGGAACTTACCCCGGAAGACAAGGCCCGCATTGTGCAGGATTTGAAAAAGCAAGGCCGGTCCGTGGCTGTGGTCGGGGATGGAGTAAATGACGCCCCGGCTCTTGTTGAAGCTGATCTGGGAATTTGCATGGCCCATGGCGGAGAGTTGGCTCGTCTGAGCGCACAGGGCGTGATTCTGAATAATGATTTGCGTTCGCTATGCGTGGCGCGACGCATTGCTCTGCGGCAGCACAAAATTATTGATCATTGCTACCGTCAGGGCGCGGTTGTAAATACCTGTCTGCTGGCCCTTGCCTCAGCAGGGGTGCTTGCGCCGCTGGCAGCAACAGTGTTGCATAATTTGAATACTTTCGGCTTGATGGGCTATTCGGTTATCAGCGCGGGAAGGTTTGAGGGTGGCGAGATGTAATTTTCGTTCATACAAATAAGGAAAGGGTGCCGGACTTAAGTCGGCACCCTTTTTTTTATTGGTTGATCTGCTTGATCAGTTCCACTGCTTCAAGCGGGGGGCGGGATTCAACCCGTTTATATTCGCGTCCGTCAGCAGTGCGCGAAACCAGATTTTCATCCACCAGCCAACGCCGGAGCATGGCATGATCGCAAAATGAGTGTGCCAGAATCAACTGTTCGTCAATTTCAAGCTCCGTCATAGGTTGACGTGCTGGCAACCGGGACCAGAGAACCCATAGGCAGAGAACGCGCTGATTGTATTTCTTGGGCCAGCGGCTCAGTTGCCCGTTCAGGTCAAAGTAGCGGGTTGCCTTCTGCACCCGTTTCAGGTCGATTGTGACAGGTTCTTCTTTTCGGGGTGTTTCCTGCTCGGCTTTGAGGTGCTGGAAGTTTTTGTAACCTCCGGCTTTTGCCAGCAGATTAAGCATCTCCACATGGCTGGGTATGCGCTCTGCATTTTCCAGCTGGCTGCGCAGTTTGCGCGACAATGCGGACACATCATTGATGATGAGGGGAAGTTGAGTTCGAGACATGTCTTATCCTTACTTTCGTGCCTATCGCATGAAAAAGGGATTGTCAGTGGCCGTTCTTCCGACTCGGCACGGGATAAGTGTCGAATGGAATAAATGAGTGGCAGGTTTAGCTCCCCTAGCGGGGCAACGGCGCCTTGGTGAACTGCCGACCGGATGTAAAAGTACAGTAGAGAGGCGGCAGAGGCAATATAAATATGTGTGGTCTTTAAGAGGCTGGACATAGTTTTTTGGGTAATGCATTTTAATGTTTCGGTGTATGGAGATTAAATTTTTACAGGTAGTAAATGATGATCAAGACCGACAATGTTCAGCTTGTTAATGAGTATCTTTCCAGAGTTAATCGTGTAGTTGATTTTGTGGAATCCGATATAAGCGCGGAATTTTCTTTGGAAGGACTGGCGGAGGTCGCCGGATTTTCAAAATACCATTTCAATCGAATTTTTCATGCCCTCACCGGGGAAAGTCTCTTTGCTTTTATTCAGCGGGTCAGAGTAGAGAAGGCTGCGGCATTGTTGCTGAATAATCAATCCACACCAATCATTAATATTGCTTTGGATTGCGGCTTTTCCAGCTCGGCGGCCTTTTCAAGGTGTTTCAAAAAACATTTAGGAATGTCCGCTTCCAGATGGCGGCAATCTGATGACTGCCGTACGGACGTCAGCCCTGCGCGTTTTAGCAGTTCTGATATTATGCAGATTGAACCGGAGTCCGTAGATGTAAGAGGCATTCCAGGGCGAACGCTTGCCTATGTTCGGCATACCGGAATTTATAAGGGAGACGAGGAATTGTTTGCTCACCTGTTCGAGAAATTATTTCAATGGGCTGTGCCGCGTGATCTGGCAGTGCCCCATGAAACGGATAGTTTTGTCCTTTATCATGACAGTATAGATATAACTGCTGGCGACTTGCTCAGGATCAGCGGCTGCATAGAAGTCCCGCAGGAAACGGTTGTCAGCGGGGAAATAGGTAAGTTGGCATTTAAGGGAGGGCGTCACGTTTGCGCCCGTTTTCGGCTTGATTCCACTGAGTATGCCGAGGCATGGCGTTGGGTCTTTTCTCGTTTTTTTCCTTCAAGCGGCTTTCAGCCTGCCGATGGATTGAGCTTTGAGTTTTATCCGGCGCAGAGTCAGGATGGAGAAAAGACTCTTGTGGAGATATGTGTCCCGGTGAAACCTCTGTAGAGCAATTTGGGTTAACTCCTTAGCAACAGGTGAAAAGAGTTATCTGCTTCTTCCGGTTAGAACCGTAGAAATTGGTTCAACCACAACAGAAGGAGATTATTATGAAAACTTTTTCCATGTCACCCATAGGCCAAGTGCAGGTTAAAGAGGGCGAAGCCAGTATTCACGTTTTTGAAGAGTTCCGTTCGGGCTTGGAAAAAATGGATCGATTCAGCCATTTCATTGCCCTATGGTGGGCCTCTGAGCAGGATTCCCCTGACCGGCGTGCTGTTTTGCAGACCCCGCTGCCTTATGCGGATAACCTTAGTGCCGGTGTTTTTGCCTGCCGTTCAGAGTTTCGCCCCAACCCGATTGGTGTAACGGTTTGCCAATGTCTTGATCTGGATATTGAAAAAGGCATCATCCGGGTTCCGTACATTGATGCTTTTGACGGCACTCCGCTTTTGGATCTGAAGCCATACTTTCCCGTATGCGAAAGGGTCAAAGAGACTCGTGTACCCGAGTGGGTGGAGGGATGGCCTGAGTGGTACGAGGATGCTTACAAGCTTGCAGAGATGTTTTCAGATAGTGAGTAGGGTGAGCGACTCACATAGCCGCTGGAATATCGTGATAAGCATTTAAACTGTTATCAAAAAATGATTCTCAAAAAGGAGAAGCCATCAATCCTATGATTGATGGCTTCTCCGCGAAAAATGACGGATCCGACGAGACTCGAACTCACAGAATGCCATGTGTTTTACCTTTCTTGGGATTCAATCTTTTGTATGCTTCTCAGTTCTCTTGCGTAATTTTCTATATCTGGAAATAAAATTGAACGACGAATACCAAGTATGTTTAATTCTGTTTTGATTTTGTCAATGTGCTCTGCTGGAATAATTATTTTTTTTAAAAAAGGACTTTGTTCATATTCATCCAAGGGAGTGCTCATGTCATGAAGAGTGAAACATGACATTTGATTGAGCATCCTAAAGTCATTCTGGCTGGCAATTACTGCAACTGGTCTAAATGAAGAGGTTCTATTCTCTGGGAGTTTGAAGGCATTATGGCATCTTTCTTTTAGTTCCGGACTTAGCGTACTTAAGTTCGGCAGTGTTCCAAATTCGTGTAAGGAAGAATTTAACAATCCGGGATTCAGCATGCTAATGGATGCGCCTTCTTCTCCTTTGTTGCCAGCTGTTGCGAAGTAAGCAGCGACTAAAGGGGATTCAGACCAATCAAGGAGTCGCGTTGGTAAGCCATAATGCTGCATCAATACCAGCCAATCTCCATATTCTGTTTTTGCTGGACAATTATCTTTAAATATTTGTGCCTTCAGCATGAATCGTTGAATCATTTGTGATTCAAGAAGCGGGGTGTAGTTTCGATATATATAAGGTTGCAAGGACCATGATGCTTTACGTTGTCCTCGAAACCAGAGCATATCATAGCCAGATAGTTTGATGTATTCAATTAGATCAGAAATGCATGTGATTGTTTTGTTTTGATGGGCCATATTTAAATCCTATTTTAACGCAACATACAACCGTTCCTGAAACCCGACAAGAATATTTCTGATCCAGATGTTATTTTGATTTTTGTCCGGGGAATTATTCCGGGACAAAAACAGAAAAAGCCACCAATCTTACGATTGATGGCTTCTCCGCGAAAAGTGGCGGAGCCGAAGGGACTCGAACCCTCGGCCTCCGGCGTGACAGGCCGGCGTTATAACCAGCTTAACTACGGCTCCGCATACATAATCAAGGCGTTAAGCGGCGCTTGATTGCGTTGTGTGAAGAAGTTTCTATGTAAAACTGCATTTGCTCGCAATTATAAAGATAAAAAATAATTATAATTACCTACTCTCGCTTCAACCTGTCGTTAAACATCATGGATAACAATGGTTTGTAACGCGAAAAATAGCTTGTTTTTTATGCTTTGGACAGCTTTACAACAACGTTGGCCATGCCCACTTTTTTCAGCATCTGGTACCTTGTTTCCGGGGTGCTGATTTTTTCAATAGCTTTTTCAACGGCAAGGTAAGGAACCATTGAAGTTGTAAACCTGGTGTGCCCGAAAAAGGGTGCTACCTTGAATCCGACCTTAGATCCCAGCTCGGAGATGCTGGAGTATGTGGGCAGTCCGATGTGTTCGGGAATGTGTTGGCGGATGTTGTGAAGGTGCGGTGCGCGAACGTAAAATGTTCCGCCGTTTTCCAGCATTTCATAGACTGCCTTGAGGTGGGATTCCTGCAAATCGTAAGGCAGGTGCTCATACATATCAAATGAGTAAATAATATCGAACTTTTCATTCAGCGGTTTGGTTGCATCAAGGGGGATGCTGCGGACTCCGGCATTGTGTCTGTCAGATAGTTCCTTAGTCTGGATGATGTTGGTTTCTGACAGGTCTGTAGCAGTCACTTCCTTCCCTTTCAAAGCGAAAAAAACGGCTGAAGATCCAAAACCGCAGCCTACTTCGAGGGTTTTGGTTTTTCCATTTTTTAAAATGGCATTGAAAAGGGATCTGACTTTGTTAGGGTATTTGCCCTTGAGATAGTTCGCAATATGTTTTTCTTCGTTATTCATATCCAGCATGATGAGACCTCTGATTTGTAGCTTTTATTTAAGTAATCTAAAAATAGCATGATGAATCAATCAAGCCCTATGCAATTAAATTGTAGTCTTGTTAATGATAACAGAAGAGGTTGTCGGGGCGACCTCCCTTCGTTATTTCTGTTGGTAGGACTATTGGCTTGAATTGGATTTTTTCATTGCAGATTGCTCCTATACAGCAAATAGTTAACTTAATCTACAATCACAATGTTGCTGGTATGGTTTAAAAGTATATTGGCCGATGGATTAAAAACTAAGGCTTATCCCTACCCCTACTTCGCGTCCTTTTTCTTCTGTGGGCAGCCCATGATTGTTTTCCATTATTTGGTCGTCTCTGCCGGAAATAACTCCCGCACTGATTCCATCGGAAACTTCGATGTCGTCATACGGTTTTGCCAGCTCATCAATTCTGCTTTCAATGATAGAAGTGTGTGTGGCGGAGTTATGCTTGATGTCCAAATCATTGCTCTGTTTGATCTCAGTAGCTTGGGATTGAGTCGTTGCCACTGACAGGAACATGATCGTTGCTAATATTTTTAATTTATAGTGCATGAGGTTACCTTTCCTATAATTTTGTTATGGAATTATTTAAGCATTATTCCTGAGAATACAATAGAGATAGTCTGTTTTTGCTGGGTAGATATATTATATTTGCTGATCTAAGCTCTTTTAAATTTTAAGTATGAGGCAGAATGTGTCTGCTTACTTGGCTTGATGCTTGTGAAAGTGTATTGAGTTGAGAAAATAAAGAGTGATGAGGTCGTCGACGAATTTACCGTAGCTCGAAGGGTTTATGCTGTTTTTTATGACGAAATCAGGAGAAAATTTGGCATTATGAAAGATAAATTCAGTGTATGTATTGTGGGCCCATTTGACGCAGGCGTTGCTGCCCTGAAACAGTTGGGGCATGCTGTCCTCTATGTTGCGCATACCGAAGAACTGTTTTGCAATTTGCCGGATATTCTTGAAAAGAACGACTTTACCCCGGATCTGGTATTGCAGGTCGAATGTCTCGGTAGGCGGACATTAATTCAAGGCTTGGATGGTCTTGACTGTCCAACGGTTTTCTGGGCCACGGATCCCCATCTGAATTTGCATTGGCACAATGCTTATGCCCGGTTGTTCGATCAGACTTTATCCACTCAGCAATCCATGGTTCCATCGTTCAAGGCAGAAGGGCTTTCCGATGTCCGATGGCTCCCCAGATTTGCATTTAATATGGTTTCGCCACCTGTTGCCGACCGGAAGAATGATATTTCTTTTGTGGGAAGGCTGAGTGATCAGCGTCCGGGGCGCAAGTGGATGGTCGATTTTATCAGAAGCAGGGTGGGGGAACGGCCTTTCCCGGTTGAGCAATCTTTGAGCCATAGTGACATGCTAGCACTGTATCAGGATACGAAAATCATACCCAATGAATCCATTCTGGGAGAGGTCAATTTTCGTCTTTTTGAGGGGACCTCATGCGGCTGTCTGTTGCTCACTCAGGAGCTGGGTGACGAACAGGCTTCGTTGTTTGAGCCGGGGCGTGAAATCGATACATACGCAGATGTTTTGGAGTTGGAAGAAAAAATAAAGTTGTATTTGGGTAATGATAGATTGATTCAAACCATGGGGCAGGCCGCACATAAGCGGGTTCAGTCTGAGCATCTGCCCATTCATCGAATTGAACGGATTCTGCAATACGCAAAAGATGCAGTCCGCAGACGGGCTACAGGGGAAGAGTCTGATAAATGGCTCGCGATTACAGTTGCTTCCATGTGGGAGTCCGGCATGCTTGATTTGCAGGTTCGTGATGTGTTGTCGCGCCTTGCTTCCCTTGAGCAGGATGACCATGTGGTGGTCGCCACGCTTCGTGTGCAAGCTGTGGCCGGTGCGAATTCGGTGATGGAAGATAATCTAGTGAACTTAATAGGCGGAGAATTGTATGAAGATTCTTTTTGCTTGAATTTTACTGGTTCTACTGCGGCTCTACGTCTTGGTAATTGGGATGTGGCCAAGGCGTTCTGGTATCAGCATTTGGAAACAGTAAATAGCACCAAGCTGCCGCCTAAATCACCGAAAGATCTTCTTATCCTTTGGGCCAAGGAACTCAAGCGCAACAATCGTTTTTTTTGGGGAGGATTTCCGTTTAATTCCAAAAGGCATCTGCCGCATACGGCAACAGATTGTCTTCATTCTCTTTATGAGACAGAACCGGAAGATGTTGAAATTTTGCGCCTTATTGATGTTATGCTGCGTTCTCGCAAGGAGTTGGATCAGGTTCGGGGCGGCTTTCTTTCCCCTCTTGCTGCGCACGAATCTAAAGATTGGCGGCTTTCATTTGAGCTGGCTATGACAAATTTACATAGCTATCGGCTTGATGAAGGTATGCAAAAGCTTGTTTTAACGAGAGAGTTGGCCCGCGAGCACGGGCAGGAGAAAGCGTTTAGCATGGCATTGAGGGGGCGTGATGAATCGGGGCTGATTTCTAAACGCTTGATGGAATGTTAGAAACAGAAAAAGCCACCAATCTTACGATTGATGGCTTCTCCTGAAAAGTGGCGGAGCGGCTATGACTCCTGTTCTTTTTTATACTCGGCTGTTACGCCGTCCATGTTAATTCTTTCAATCTCCGTTATACCTGCAAGAACCTGTCCTCTACTGTCAAAATCAGCTTTTATATCGGGGCGTTTGTCGAAGTAGTCCATGGCAAAGTGGATGTGTTCAGCAATATGTTTGTCGTCATATAATTCAATATCCATCTTATTAATTTTACATGATGGATGCACATCAAAGCTGAAGCATGCAACTTTGTCGAAATGTTCAGTTACAAAGTCAAGTGTTCTGACTAGGTCCTCTTTTGTAGAAGTCGGCAGACCTATAATTATTTCTGTGCGGAGGAAAGTGTCAGGCTTTACTTCTTTTATTTTTTTGAGAAGAGGACTCATTTCTTTCGAGTACGGATCTCTTCCCAGTTTTTCCAGAACTTTTCCGTTCAATGTCTGGAGCGGTATTTTAATGTCGACAATTTTAGGATGTAGCAATGTTTCGCCATACAGTCTTACCCATTTGGGAGCAAAGTCACCTATATGTAGGACAGCATCACCAAGTAGGGGGGTGATGGTATTTATCATGTCTGTGTAGGTTTGTTTCGGATTGAGATCAAGTCCCCATGAGCCGCCGTTGTTTCCTTCAAGTACAAAGGTTTTTACTCCTTGCGCCACTCCTTCGCTTGTTTGCTTACACAAAACTTCCAGTGGCTGGCTTTTTTCAGCCCCTATTGAAAGCTGATGGGGGCAATAGGCACATCCTTCAGTGCATCCTTCCTGAATGAGCAAAAATCTGCGGGTCGGGTCGAAACTTACATAATCCTGTTTGCGGAATATGCCAGGAATCATGATTTTATTGAAGGGTGTATTTATTGGAGGGATTATGTTCTCAATACGTTCCGGGTAGCGGGCAGGGACAAACAAATCTAATCTGGGTGTGTTCTTTTTAAAAAATGTCCTGTCAATTATTGGTAGGCAACCGAATACGACCACAGTGTTTTCAAGCTTTGCAATATCCTGCATTTTGGCAGCGTAGACTGAGAAGTCAGGAAGGAATGCTCCGCAGGCGCCTATCAGTACGAAGTCGGCTTTGTGGGCTTCCTCTGTCTCCACCCCTCCATTTTGCAGAATATATTGCCTTAACTGGTTTAAGCGCAGAAGGTAGGAAATACATAAGCCGTTTTGCCAGATGTAAAAAGAGAAGTTGTTCTGGGGCATCAGGATTATCCCTTAAGGTGTGAAGTTTATTCTTTTATACAGTAGGAAAGCATTGCGCTGATATCGAGTCTTTGCATACGCAGGTTGCCGATTCCAAGTTGTTCCATTGCTGCAATTGTCTCGCCCGGATAATCTTTATGGTTGATCTCATCAAAAACAAGAACCCCGCCTTTGGGTATTCTCTCCCAAGCAAGCTTAAGTACTTCTTTGGTTGGTTTATACAAATCGACATCCATGTAGAGTAATCCGATCACAAGACTGGGGTTCTGTTCGAGGTATTCTGCAAAGGTTTTACAGAGATCGCCTTTAACCAGCTCAACCTTGGGGATATGCCCCAAGGTTCTGTTCTTATCGTACAATGAGATGGCTTCCTTTAGAGTTTCATAACCTCCAAAATTAAGTCCACCTTCCAGCATATGTTTTGCAGAGCTTGATTTGTCTTCGTTTGCAATGGAGGTAAATCCTTCGAATGTGTCGAAGCCGATTATTTTTCTAGTGTAGTGGTATGGTTCAAAAATAGAGCAGAGATGAGCAAAGGTCATCAGTCCGCTTCCGGCAGCAACTCCGCATTCAACGATAGATCCTGGGATGTTTTTGACCAGCTTGTAAATTTCGTATTTCTCAATAAAAGTGGTAATGTTTTGGCGAGTTGCAAATACAGGGAAATTCTGTACTTTTTTCATTGTGCTCGGCTCTGGTGACTCAATAAAATTTGAAAGCTGGTCATAGAACTTTAACTGTTCATCGGTATTTCTGCTTTTCTCGATGTTTTTTTTGAAATCGTCCATGATAGGGCTCCCTGCTGTTTTTTAAATTATATTAAAAGATTACTAGATATTATTTACAAAAGCAATAATTATAGGCTTTGTCTCTACCCTAAAGAAGGGGGGAGGTGAAGAATGCTGATTAATAGAAAGGCACCAAAGCACAAAACAGAAAAAGCCACCAATCTTACGATTGATGGCTTCTCCTGAAAAGTGGCGGAGCCGAAGGGACTCGAACCCTCGGCCTCCGGCGTGACAGGCCGGCGTTATAACCAGCTTAACTACGGCTCCGCATATATATTAAACGTGTTAAGCAACGTTTAAATCTCTGAGGTGGTAGGCGGAACAGGGCTCGAACCTGTGACCCTCGGCTTGTAAGGCCGATGCTCTCCCAACTGAGCTATCCGCCCACGTCAGTGTGGTTTTACGTAAGCCCCTTGAATGTCTGTCTCCATTCGGTGTTGCTCACTGCCACGAGGAGGGATACTGCCGATGTCGGCCTGTTTTGTCAAACGATTTTCTTGATATATTTAAAATAAATTCTAGTCACCTGAAATAGTTGCGTTTTTATGTGCGATTTCTGCGAACTTTTCCATGCTCTCAATGGGGTTTTCAGTCTGGAAAATGTTTCGGCCTATGCAACAACCCTTGCAGCCTGATTTTAGACCCTCTGCGGTGTTGTTTAGAGCACCTTCCAGATTCTGCCCCAGCGGCCCTCCGGTGACCAGTACCGGAATCGGGCTGGCTGCTACTGCCTTCATGAAAGTATCCCCGTTGTTGGGGTAGGGCACGGCTACGATGTCCGGTCCCAGTTCCGCGCCGATGCGGATACAGTGGGCCACAAGGCTGGAGTCGTGCTCGTTGACGATCTGGTTGCCTCTTGCAAGGACAGTCGCTAGTACCGGGATACCGAATTGGTGCGCTTCATCGGTTATTTCGCCAAGATCCACCAGCATGCGGTCTTCCAGTTCATTACCGATATTCACATGCATGGAAACCGCATCCGCACCGAGACGCAAGGCTTCAGAGATGGAACAGATGATGTTTTTATTGTAGGAAGGAGAGCCGTGTCTTGTTCCGGCATTAAGCTGGATGATCAGATTTACATCGGTGGGTACTAAGTGTCCGTAATGTCTGGCCAGCCCTTTGTTGAGGATTACTCCCTGAACACCGGAGGCAGGCAGGGATTCGAGTATGGACTGGATGGAACCAAGTCCTTCGATCATGCCTTCATTGGCTCCGTGGTCGAGGGCCAGTATCAGCGCGTTTCCACTTTCCTTGTCAAAAAGCCTTTGCAGGCGGCGGTTTGTTCCGTTCATTATGTTCTTGATCCTTATATTATTTGTCTGTCCAGACGTACCGGGGGCCTTTTTTTCCGGTAAATCCGAGTAGCATGTCTTTATAGTAAAGCCCTACCGGGCCTTTGCCTTTAGCCGGGGCGGAGAGGCTTTGTCCGGCCAGCAGATTGGTTATGTCTTGCGCTTTTTCAATTACCAGTGCCGAACTGTCCGGCTTTTCAGGTAGCAGGCAGCGTCCGAACGGGTCGGGCTTGAACTTGTCCCTGTTCAGTTTTCCGATGTGGAATCCCTGCCAGCGCAATTCTTTGGGTAGGATTTCAAGGGCATGCTTGTTCAGAAACATGGCCTTGCCTTTGAATTCGTATATCTCGCCATCCGGCAGAGCGGAAAGATCCACTGAGCCGGGAAATTCTGTCTTCTTAATATTAATTTTTTTGCCCGGAGGATTGCAGGTCTCCGGGATTTGCGGTTCTTCATTGCCCGGCTTACGTAGTCCACAGAGGTAGAACCCCTGTCCACCGCCGGAACCGTCCACACGCAGTACTCCGTCCATATTAGGCAGGAGCGGGGCGGCAATGGTGAATCCTTCGGGGCGGGGCAGGTCAAAAAGTTTAAAACCCAGTTCCTCGGTTGCAAAACGGGTCTGCTCCTCGTTTTCCTGCACGTTGGTGGTGCAGGTGGAGTAGACCAGCCGTCCGCCGGGGGCCAGCAGTTCATGAGCCTTGCTCAGCAGCTTGCGTTGCAGGTTAACCAGCGGGATTGTTTTCTCACCCTTCCATACTTCCATGGCCTTGGGGTTCTTATTTAGGGTTCCCCAGCCGCTGCATGGCGGGTCGAGCTGGATGGTTTTCCAGCTTGAGGGCGGTAGGGGCAGTTTTTGTGATTCATAATGAACAGTGGCGGTGTTAACGGCCTGAGTTTTGCGCAGGTTCTGACGCAGCAGGGCCAGACGGTCACTGGAAGGTTCGCTGGCTAAAACGAATCCTTCACGTCCTACTAAACGGGCCAGCAGCCCGGTTTTGCTTCCGGGAGCAGCGCACATATCAAGCACAACGTCCCCTTCTGCCGGGTTAAGCATGAGCGGTGGCAGCATGGATGAGCGGTCCTGTATGTAGATTCGTCCGAATCTTGCGGCTACTGATTCGCCCAGCGGAAAAGGTTCCTTTTCCAGAATGCGGGCCATGGAATAGAATGGTTCCGGCCTGAATTCAAAACCTTGCGCGCGAAGCAGTTCTTCCACTGTTTCCACATTTTTCGGGGAGCAGACCAGTCTGAATGTTCTTAAATCTGTAGTCATATGTAGTATGTTGCGGTCGGGAGAGTTTGCAGTTGAGAGGTATAAAGGGAGTAGGAAGCCGCAAAAAAAGTAAAATTATGTAAAATTTTGGCCTGATATAACTTAAGAAAGACAGACCGAAATATAAAAAGTCTCAAAAACCCTTGTAAACAGGAGCCAGAGAGATAAAACAGCAAGGCCCGTTTGACAAGGGAATCATTTGCCTGTTCGCTTCTTTGACTTTGCGTCCCACTGCATTAGCTGCTACAAGCCTTTTACCCGTTTTTAATAAATAGGCAGAACCGGCTGCCGCCAGTTTTCTTTGCCGGTAGGATCCTTTCGTTGGATAAAATTTTGTAATTACAACATATATTGACTGTAAATTTAGTCTGGAGGATTAACAATGTTGTTTCGACGTTTGATGATTTTTTTCATTGTCGCCGTTACCATGCTGGCTGCTAGTGTAGCCTTTGCAAAAGATGCCCGCACATACGCGGTTTACCCTTTTGAAATCAATGGACCGTCCCAATACAAGTATCTGAGCCGCGGTGTCCAGACCATGTTGATTTCCCGTTTGAACTGGACCGGGCATTTTGAGCCTATGGCCGGTTCTTCCGATCTGAAAGAAGCTGATGCACCCAAGAATAAAGTTGATGAAGTAACGAAAGTTCAAACTCTTGATGTTGACTATATTGCGCTTGGTTCTGTGACGATTGCAGGCAAGAAGGCTTCTGTGGATGTGTGCATGATCAATGCGGAAGGACATTCCTGGACTAAAAGCGCCCAGACTACAATTTCCGAGCTGATTCCCGCAATTGATGGCATCGCCAAAGAAATCAAGGGTGAACTCTTCAAGAAACCGGGCAGCAAAAAAGATAGCGAAGAAGAAGCTAAGCGTGAGGAAGCCCGTCCTGACAGTCCCGTGAACCCTGAGTTTGTTACTGCGGCCGGTGCTGGGAAGATTCTTGAAAGTAAGATCAACCCTCAGTTCAGGTATCAGGGCGGAACCGAAACTCCGGGTCGCTGGCGTAGCCAGACCATGAAATTTGTTAACCGTGGCGGATTCGTTCAGGACGTGACCGGCGACGGTAAAAAAGATCTGGTCGTTCTGGGTGAAACAGATGTGAAGGTTATGAGCATTAATGGCCAGCATCTGAAGGAGGTTGCTACTTACAATTACGGTAAGCGTGCTTCCGGGCTGCGGATCAGCGGTATTGATCTGAACAGGGATGGTGTCTACGAGGTTGTTCTGTGCACCGAAATGGGCAGGAAGCCTTATTCCTACATAATTTCATTTGAAGGAAAAACTCCCAAAGTCCTGCTTGACCGCAACAAGAACTTTCTTTCTGTGATCAGAACTCCCCCGAACTTTACCGAAGCTCTTGTGGGCCAGCGTTTTGACCCGCACAGGACTTTCTATTCCAAGGATCTTGTTGAATACTCTTATTCCAATGGTGACCTGATCCCAATTCGAAAACTGAAAGTTCCCAGTTATACTAATGTTTTTAATTTGAGCTATTTACCGATCAAAGGTGATGATTACAAAATAATCATGCTCAACAAGTATGGCCGGGTTAATCTTTTCGATAAGAGCCTTGAACCTATCTACGAGAGTACCAACACTTACAACTCCGCAGCTGTCGCTATTGATACGGTTTCAAAATCCAGAGGGTTCAACGAGGAGAATAAGAAAGAGCGCATGGAGCATAATTATTACATCCCCATGCCCATTTCGGTTGTTTCCATATCCGATCCGAGCAAAAAGGAAGTCCTGCTGAACAAGGACCTTTCTGTGGCTGGACAGGTTTTTTCCAACTACAAGAATTTCTCTCAGGGTGAAATTCATGCTGAATTCTGGGACGGCGTAGGCCTGAACTTGGCTTGGAAGACCCGCCGTATCAAAGGAACTGTGACCAGCTACGGCGTTGCCGATATCGATAATGACGGGGCAGACGAACTCTACTGCATTCTGAATACTTATCCCGGATCGTTGGGGGTTAAGTTCCGCAAAACTCTGGTTATGGCCTACGAACTCAATATGGGCCAATAAGTCTGTTTTACCGGGCCTCCCGCTTCTTTGCGGGAGGCCTTTTTTATGATATATCTGCCATTCTTTCAGGCGGAGCTGCCTTGCCCTGCTTCGCCGCCCAATCAAAAAAGTAAGTCCTTACAATGGAGGAAGTGTGATGAGAACCGGAAAAAATGCCGGGATGCTTGCTGTGTTCATGTTGTGTGCGGTCCTTTTAAGTTCTGTTTCTGTTGTTTCTGCGGCAGAAGTCAGCCTTAGTTATGCAAACTTTCCGCCTGCTAAAACTTTTCCCTGTGTACAGATGGAACGCTGGAAACAGGAAGTTGAAAAAAGGACCGGCGGCAAGGTTCAGGTCCAGACCTACCCCGGATCAACCCTGCTGGGTGCAAAGAATACCTTGCGCGGTGTAATGCAGGGGCAGGCCGATATCGGTTGTGTGAGCCTTGCTTATCATCCGGGCGTATTCCCGCTCAGTTCTGTATTTGAGCTTCCGCTTGGATTTACCACTTCAACATCCGCCAGTCTTGCCCTCTGGGATCTTTATATAAAATACCAGCCCAAGGAATTTAGAAAGTTCAAAGTGCTGACCATGTTTGCTTCCGCACCTTCCAATATTATGACCAAGGTGCCTGTTCGCACTCTTTCCGATCTTAAAGGTTTGGAAATGCGTGCTTCCGGAATTCTGTCCAAAATTCTTGAATCGCTTGGTGCTACCCCGGTTTCCATGCCCATGTCCGCAACTCCCGAAGCTTTGCAGAAGGGTGTGGTAAAAGGTCTTTTTTCCTCTTTTGAGGTGCTTAAGGACTTGAATTTTGCGGAGATTTGCCGTTATGAAACCGAAACCAATACAGCGGTTTATCCTTTTGCCATCATTATGAACAAGAATTCATGGAATTCCCTGCCCGAAGACGTCAAGAAAGTTCTTAATGATCTTGGACGGGAACAGGCTGAATGGACCGGAAAGTACATGGATGAGCATGTGAAGAATTCACTTGCATGGGCTAAAGACAAGTATTCCATTGAGATGATCAAGTTGTCTGACGCTGACATGCAGGCCATCAAGGATAAGACCCTGCCGTTGATTGATGACTGGAAGAAGAAAGCTGCTGCCAAAGGAATAGACGGTGCTGCCGTACTTTCCGATATCGAAGCTTCCCGCGTTAAATATGAAAAATAATTAGTGAGTTCCCCGTCAATATTGGCGGGGAACTTTTAATAAATATTATGATTGATTATCTTGAAAAAATAGCCATCTGGATTTGCCGTGCTCTGGCGGTAATTGCCGGAACTGCTTTGACGCTGATGATTTTGCTGGCCTGCGCGAACATGGTTTCGCGTGCGGTCTGGGTTCCGGTTAAGGGGACCTTTGAGCTGATGGGATTTCTCGGCGCGGTGACTGCCGGATTTTCTTTGGGATTTTCACAGCTGTACCGCAGTCATATTGCGGTGGGGCTTTTGTTTCGCCATTTTCCCGGTCCGGTCCAGGTAGTGCTGGATGCATTGTCCAGTGCGGTCTCCTGTGTGTTCTTCTTTTTCTGTGCCAATGAAACCTTTAAATGGGGCATGTTCCTTTATGACCTTGAAGAGGTTTCCGAGACACTGGGAATTCATTTTTATCCTTTTGTGTTTGCTGTGGCTTTTGGGTGTCTGGCCATGGCTTTTGTAATCATGCTTGATATCCTTCGTATCCTGCGCGGTAAGGAACCGCTTAAACCCGCTTAATATTATGGAACCGATTACTATAGGAATTGTGGGCATTCTCAGCCTGCTGCTGGTTATTCTTGTGCTGCGCGTACCCGTGGGCTTTGCCATGGGCATTATCGGGTTTATCGGCTTTGCCAAGGTTTTGAATCTCAAGGCCGCTTACGGAATGCTGGGAACGGAAATCTGGAATGTTTTTTCCTCTTACGGGCTGACAGTTATCCCTCTGTTCATTCTCATGGGCCAGATTTGTTTTTATTCCGGGGTCAACGAGCGGCTCTACAAATCCGCTTATGCATGGATGGGGCACATTCGGGGCGGAATCGCCATGGCAACGGTCATGGCTTGTGCCGGATTTGCGGCTATCTGCGGTTCCAACACCGCCACCGCCGCCACCATGTCCACTGTGGCTTTGCCGGAAATGAAGAAATTCAAGTATAATCCCATTCTTTCCACCGGCTCGGTGGCTGCCGGGGCCACCCTCGGCGTGGTTATCCCTCCCAGTGTGGTGCTGATCATCATCGGCCTTCAGACCGGGGAATCCATCAGCAGATTGTTTATGGGCGGGGTAATTCCAGGAATCCTGCTTTGTGCGCTTTTTCTGTTTACCGTCTACATGATGTGTGTGGCCAACCCTGACTGGGGTCCGGCAGGTCCTGAAGTTTCCTTTAAGGAAAAGTTGGCTTCACTGCCCGGTTCCATTGAGATGATCATTCTTTTTGTACTGGTTATGGGCGGTCTTTTTGCCGGCTGGTTTACGCCCACAGAGGCCGGGGCAGCAGGGGCGGCTTTTGCTCTTCTAATCAGTATTGTCTCTCGCGAGATGACCTTTAAGCGATTTACTGCCGCTGTCAGCGATACTCTCAAGGTTTCCTGCATGATCATGACAGTAATGCTTGGGGCTGTGATTTTCGGTCGTTTTCTGGCTGTGACCCGTATTCCCTTTGAAGCTGCCAATTTTATTGCAGCCCTGCCCATTCCGCCCACGGTGATCATTTTGCTCATTTGTGTGATCTACGTCATCGGCGGTATGGTCATGGATGCATTGGCTCTGTTGCTGATTACTATCCCTATCTTTTTTCCCATTGTCAGTGCCATGGGGTACGATCCGGTCTGGTTCGGTGTTTTGATTACCATTGTGACTACTCTGGGGGCTATCACCCCGCCAGTGGGAGTGACGACCTTTATTGTCGCTTCCATGGCCGAGGATGTGTCTATTGATCGGGTTTTTCTGGGTGTGAGTTATTTTCTGATTGCTTACGTTGCACTGGTCGCTTTAATGCTTCTGTGTCCGGCTACGGTTACTTTTTTACCAAGTTTACTTTAAATGGCAGCAGAATTTGTAAAAGTTACTAAGCAAGAATCCGGTCAGAAGCTGGTCCGTTTCCTTGAGAGAAGAGTGGGTAGTGACGTGCCACGCTCAGCTATCATGCGTTGGATTCGCAAAGGTAATGTGCGGGTGGATAAAGGCCGCTGCAAACCTTTTGATCTGGTCAAAGAAGGGCAGATCGTGCGTATCCCGCCATATAAGGCTGATGAAACGCAGCAGAAAAAACTTCCCGCACTTCCCCTTATCTATGAGGATGAAAATTATCTGGCAGTGTGCAAACCTGCGGGGCTGCCGACTCAGGGCGGAACTGGGCATGATGATTCTGTTGCCGACCGCCTTCTTTCCATGTTTGCGGATGCTCCTTACAAACCTGCCCCTGCCCATCGGTTGGACCGTGATACTTCCGGCGTGATTCTGGCCGGGAAATCCCATCAGGGGCAGAAGAATCTGTCTGATTTTTTCGCAGAACACGGTGAAGGCGGGAAATATTACCTCGCACAGGTGGAAGGTAGCTGGGACCAAGAAGGCTGGACTGAGTTGCGTGACAAAATGGAAAAGCGTGGCCCCAAAGGTCGGGAGAAAGTTGAGGTTGGATCGGGTAAAGAGGCCGTCAGTTCTGTTTGTCCTGTAAAAACAGGTGAAAAAACATCGTTGCTTATCGTAAGGCTGCATACAGGGCGGACTCATCAGATCCGGGTGCAGCTTTCCTCACGCGGCTTTCCTATTGTGGGGGATACTAAATACGGTGGCAAGCAAGGTAAAATGAAACTCCATTGTTTGCGCATTGAAACTCCGTGGTTTGTTGCCGCCTGTCCTTCAGACTGGGATAATCAGCCTGATATTTCTGAGTATTTTTTCGAAGTTTAAGATTAAAATTATCAAGATATTTTACTTGTAGATTGAGACAGTTGAACTAGATTCGACTGTCTTTTTTTGTGTCTTCTGTCGATCTATTCTTCATGATGAAAAATAAAAAGTTATTGACAAACGATAATTCATTGCCGTAAGTCGTGAATCATAAAACGGGTGATAATATTTTTAGTTAGGAGTTTTTCATGGATAAAATTAGAAAGATGAGCATCTTTTTGAAATATGTTTTTTGGTTGCTGTTGATTTCTATCCCGGTGTTCGAAGTGGCGGGGTGGTTGTTTTTTGATGGATATGATTCGTGGCTTGTTCCTGAAGTTATGTTCGACTTTGAGGATGAGGTCTTTCCGGTGGTGATGACTCAGACCACCAGAATTCTGGGAGTGGTAGTGACCTTGCCTCAAGTGTTGCTTGATATGTTCTGTATGTGGCAGATGGTTAAGCTTTTCTCACTATATGAAGCCGGTAATATCTTTACTGCCGAGAATTCAGCCTGCTACAGGCGTGCGGCTTGGGCTTTTTTAATCTGTGAAGTGATAAATCCTTTTGTTCAGGCCGGGACTAGTTACGTGATCAGTATGAATAATGAAGTGGGAGAGCGGTTTGTGACTGTTGGTATAGATGATGCCAACATCGGAACTATAATTGTTGCCTGCGTGATTCTGGCAATTTCGTGGGTCATGGATGAAGGACGCAAGCTTCAGGACGAAGCGGAACTTACTATTTAAGGGGTTGATATGGCGATACTTATTAACCTCGATGTAATGCTGGCAAAGCGGAAGGTTGCATCAAAAGATCTGGCTGAGGCTGTAGGGATTACTCCGCAGAATCTGTCCGTGCTTAAGACCGGGAAGGCTAAGGCCATCAGGTTCAGCACCCTTGATGCTATTTGTAAATTCTTGGAGTGCCAGCCTGGTGATATTCTTGAGTTTCGGGACGAAGAGGGAACTGTAAATATTTAAGGACTCCCCTTATTCGGGCCGGGTTATGGTTGGCCCGGCTTGCGGCAGAACCGGCCTCCCCCGGTTCTGTCTTTTTTTCCCGTATTTCGGGAAGGAAGAGATATGACTGATCATATTGAAAAGAGAGAAATTGATGTGGCTTCCCTTACAGAGAATAAAAAAGGGCGATGGAAAAAATGGTTTTTCTTGTTGGGTTTGCTGTTAATTGCAGGGGGAGTGTTTACTGCTTTTCTTGATGGCAGCGAGGATGCGGTCGAATATAAGACTGCTGTTGCGCGGGTTGGGAATTTTACAGTTGATGTTGCGGCCAGCGGAACTTTGCAGCCGCGTAACAAGGTTATCGTGGGCTGTGAAATTTCAGGTACCATTAATAAAATTTACAAAGATTACAACGATAAAGTGGTAAAGGGAGAACTGCTGGCCCGCATGAGTACTGACGAGTTGCAGGCTCGCGTGAATCAGCTTCGTGCGGCTCTTGAATCTTCTCGCGCGAATGTCCGTAAATCTGAAGTCGATTTGAAAGATAAGAAAAACGAATGCGTGCGCATGGGCAAGCTGCGTAATAAAAATGCGGTCTCGCAGAAAAAATTTGATAGTGCTGTGACCGCCCGCGATATGGCTGACGCTCATCTGGCAGAAGCGAAAGCCATGGTTCGCCGTGCGGAAGCCAACCTGAATGAAGCAGCAGCAAACCTCAAAAAAGCTTCCATCACTTCGCCCATTGACGGCCTTGTGCTTACCCGCCACGTGGAGGCCGGGCAGGCTGTCTCTTCGGGGATGAACACCCCGCAGCTTTATACCTTGGCCACCAGCCTTAAGGATATGCGCCTTGAGCTTAATATCGATGAAGCCGACGTAGGTAAGATCAGATCCGGGCAAACAGCCGTATTCACGGTTGATGCCTATGCCGGGAAAAAATTCCCTGCCAAGCTTATCAAACTGCGTTATGCCCCGCAGAGGGTACAGGGCGTAGTTACTTACGTGGGAATTTTTTCCGTGAACAACAAGGATTTGCTCCTGCGTCCGGGTATGACCGCAGCCGCAAAAATAGAAATTGAAAAGGTCCGGGATAAATTGTTGCTTCCTAACGGGGCCTTGCGTTTTTCTCCGGCGGATGCCGTTCCTGAGAATTCCAGAAACACTCCTTCCTCAAAGAATGCAAATATCTGGGTTCTCAGGGACGGTGTTCCGCAAAAAGTGGCTGTGCGTAAGGGCAGCAGCAATGGTCGGTTTACCGCGATTGTAGAAGGCCACCTTTCAGCCGGTGACGAGGTTGTTCTTTCCCGTGTCGAGAAAGTCGCCGAGAACAGCATGGCATTCACATTTGAATAGGCGGGCAGGGTAATGATTGAACTGAAGAATATTAGCCGTGTTTACAATACCGGAGGGGCCGAGGTTCGCGCTCTGGACGGCATTGATATGACCATTGAAAATGGCGAATTTGTGGCGGTCATGGGCAGTTCCGGTTCCGGTAAGTCCACAACAATGAATATCCTCGGCTGTCTGGATGCCCCCTCTTCCGGCAGTTATCTCTTTGAAGGTCTTGATGTTACCTCGCTGGACAGAAGTCAGAAGGCCCGGTTGCGTCGCAGATATCTCGGTTTTGTCTTTCAGGGCTTTAATCTGCTCAGCCGTACAACTGCCCTTGAGAATGTGGAGTTGCCCCTTGTATACCGCGGTCTTGCAAAGAATGAACGGCGCAAGATGGCTTACGCCGCTCTGGATAAAGTAGGCCTTGCTGACCGGGCCATGCATACCACCACGGAGATGTCCGGCGGTCAGCAGCAACGAGTGGCCATTGCCCGGGCCATTGTCTGTAATCCTTTCCTGCTTCTTGCTGACGAACCTACTGGTAACCTTGATTCCGCACGCAGTACCGAGATCATGCAATTATTGACTTCCTTACAGGCCGAGCACGGCATCACTGTGGTCATGGTTACCCATGAACCGGAGATGGCCCTTTGGGCATCCCGCACTATAGAATTCAGGGACGGCAAGATAATCAAGGAAGGTCACTGATGTTTTTGCAAGCTGTTCTGCTCTCTTTCCGGACCCTGCTGCGTAACAAACTCCGTTCCTGCCTGACAGTACTCGGTATTGTAATCGGCGTGGGGTCGGTTATTGCCGTTGTGGTTATCGGGCAGGGGGCCAGCCGGAAACTTACCGATGAAATTTCCAGCCTCGGCAGCAAGATGATCATGATTTATCCTGACGAGGAAAACGGGGTCGGATTCGCCGGGGAAACATCGAACCTTATTCCATTCAAGAATTCCGATGTGGAGGCCATTAAGCGGGAGTTTCCAGACTGCGGGGGAGTTGCTCCTGTTGCTGAATCCGGGGCGGTGGCGGTGTTCGGGAGTAATAATTGCCGGACGTCAGTAACCGGGACTGAAAGCAGCTATTTCGCCATCAGGAACTGGAAGCTAAAGTTCGGTAGGCTTTTCAGCTCAAGTGAAGAAAGGGTCGGTAAATCCGTATGTATCATTGGTGAAAAGGTCAGCAAAAATCTTTTTAAAGGAATGGACCCTATCGGTTCCTCCATCCGTATTGACCGTTTTGCCTATCAGGTCATCGGTGTGCTTAAATCCAAGGGCGGTTCCATGGTCGGCAAGGAGCAGGATGATGTTATCCTTGTGCCGCTCAAGGTTTTGCAGCGTAGAATTTCAGGAACCAAGGATGTGGACCTGATTCTGGTTGGTTGCGGGCCCGGTCAGGATTCCACCACCCTCAAGCGGCAGCTTAAGCAGGTCATGATTGAACGGCGTCCGGTTCCCCCCGGACACGGGAATAATTTTGCCATTGAGGATATGAAGGAAATTATCAAGACGGTTGAGAAACAGACCGGGACCTTCACCACTTTTATTAGTGCCATTGCTGCCATCAGTTTGCTGGTGGGCGGAATCGGAATCATGAATATTATGCTTGTCTCCGTAACTGAAAGAACCCGTGAAATCGGCATCCGTATGGCAGTGGGCGCACAGGAAAACGATATATTGATTCAGTTTCTTGTGGAAGCTGTCGTGCTTTCGCTTTTTGGTGGGGTGCTGGGCATTTCTCTCGGTTTGGTTATCCCTATGTTTGTCACCAGCTACATGAAGATTCCATTTGTAATTGATATGCGCATTATCTTGATAAGTTTTGTCTTCTCCGGGCTGGTCGGTATTGTGTTCGGCTATTTTCCCGCCCGCCGCGCCGCGCGTATGAATCCTATTGATGCTTTGCGGCATGAGTGATTTTTCGTTTTTGATTCAAGCCTGTTTATTGTTGTCTTGTATAAATTTAATAGGCTTGTTTTTTGACGTGGTTGGAATGTATTTTTGCAAGACAGAAACTGGGTAACGCGTTATGTTTAACTTCGAGTAGTAAGTTGCTTATAGCTATATGGAGTTAAAATGCCTCAGATGATCCCCAAGGAATTTGCAAATATTAGGGAGTTACTAATCTCCAATGGTATAAAAACTTTATTTCAGCCTATTGTTGCGATCGATAGGAAGGATGTTGTTGGGTTTGAAGCTTTTTCTCGTGTTAGGTTACCGGATAAAGGCGGTAGTGACGCAACCTTGGTTGATTTGTTCGGCACAAATTTAAAACCTGCTGAATTGTATGAAATTGATAAGGCTTGTTGTCGGCAGACGTTGCGTAGATTCAAAAAGTTTTTGCAGCAAAGGAAATCACTTTGTGTGTTTATGAATCTTGAAATGAGGGTGATAAGTAATTCCTGTTGTGACAGGCATTTTATCTCTGAGGTTGTCGAGGAGGTTGATGTTCCGGCTCATAATATTGTTATTGAAATTTCTGCTGAGTGTCTTTCAGACCCAAAAGGATTACCGTTTGTGGAATTTTGCCGCGGTAAAGGTTTTCAGATTTCAATTGATAAAGTTGAGCACAGTTCAAGGCTTCTGGCTATTCTTCTTGAGAGCAGACCGGACTATATTAAATTGCAACGCTCTGTATGGAGTAATCCCGCTGATTCCACCTACAATATAGGAAGCCTTGAATATATTGTAAAAAACTGTGCTAATATTGAATGCACTCCAATTGCTTTGGGTGTTGAGGATGAAGACGAGGCTTTATACCTATTGCAGGCTAATATGTTCTGTCATCAGGGGTATTACTATACGAAAGATGAAAACTGTACTGGGAGTGAATGCAATTCTGTAGGTGGTTTTCTTGAATCTGTGAACCGGATTAATCAAAAATTCATAATGTTGCAATCAGAACGGATCAGGGACCGCAAAGAACATTTTTTCAATATAAGGGCGCAAATCAAGAGTCTTACAAGTTTATTTGCTGATGTGAATGCGGATCGTTTTGAGCCGACCATGCGCCAGATACTTGGCCGGTATGATGAAGTTTTATCGGTATTTATTATTGATGAGAATGGTATACAGCTCACCCCGAGGCTGGCCCGGGATATGTTAAAGGATGATCCCAAACAGTGTTGGGCTGCGAGATCCAAGGGAAGTGATCATTCCATGCGTGATTATTTCATGCATATTCTATTGGGGTATGAAAATTTTGTAACTCCACCGCACCCTTCTCCATTCAGTGAATCGGATACTGTTTTGGTTTCATTCAGATTTTTTAGTGGATTCAGTCATTGGTACATGCTCTGCGTTGAATATCCGGCAAAATAAAAATCCCCGCAACCGTGAAGGCTGCGGGGATTTCTATAGTTCGAACTAAGCTTTGAATTACTTCTTGGCTTTTTTCTTGGGCAGCTTGATTTTGCCGGTCTGTTCCATCATGTCGCGTTCTGCTGACGGGGCGCGGTGTACAGGTTTCATGTACAGGCTCTGTGTCGGGCAGGCGTCAACGCAGATGGAGCAGTAGACACATGCGAAAGGATCGCAGATCCATGTTCCGGTGCCGCTTTCTTTGTCTTTGGTGACGGTAATGCACTGTGAAGGGCATTTAATCTGGCATTTTTTGCAGAAAATGCACTCGTCAATGTTATTGAACAGTTCACCTCTGTAGCGTTCAAAAGGCTCACGTTTCTCGATGGGGTACATACGAGTGGAGCTTTTTGAAAGGAGGTTCTTCAGTACAGTGGGAGTCATGTTAAGCATGTCTCGGCCTCCTAGCGTTCCGTGCAGCTGATGCACGGGTCGATTGACAGAATGATAACCGGAACATCAGCCAGTTCGCAGTTCGGAAGCATCGCCAGAAGAGGCGGTACGTTAGCGAACGTGGGTGTTCTGATGCGGACCCTGTCAAGGAACTTCTTGCCGCTACCTTTAATGTAGTAGAGGCATTCACCGCGGGGCTGTTCCACGCGGGTTATGATTTCGCCTTCGGGATTACCTTTGCAGGGAGCTGCAAGATCGCCCTGAGGCATGCCTGCAAGGGCCTGTCTTACGAGGTCGACGGACTGTAGTGTTTCCCGGAAGCGAACTGTGGAGCGAGCCCAACAGTCGCCAGCGGTTTCTACAATCGGTTCGAAGTCGATTTTGTCGAATGCGGAGTACTTAAGCAAACGCATGTCGGAAGCAACGCCGCTACCGCGCAGGGTCGGGCCTGCTGCGCCGAGTTCGTAGGCCTGTTCCTTGGTCAGGACACCTACGCCTTTGGTACGGTGGCAGACAGTGTAGTCATCCATGATGGTGTTCTGGATTTCTTTGATTTCCTTTTCGGCTGTGTCGAGTTCGGAAAGAATCCAGGAGCACATTTCAGGAGTCAGATCCTGACGGACACCGCCAACAATGTTGACAGAGGTGATAACACGGCTGCCGGTGGTGGCTTCGTTGATGTCCATGATGCGTTCACGGATACGCCAGAACTGCATGAACAGGGCTTCGAAGCCGAATGCATCGGCAAAGAGTCCCAGCCAGAGCAGGTGGCTGTGCATGCGGTGAAGTTCACTCCATGCGGTGCGGAGGTATTCGGCTCTTCTGGGAACCTCGATTCCCATGATCTCCTCAATGCCCTGACAGTAGCACATTGAGTGGATATTGGAGCAGATACCGCAGACGCGTTCTACGACCTGGATCATCTGGTGATAATCGCGGATCTCAGCGAGTTTTTCCAACCCTCTGTGAACGTAGCCGAGTGCGGGAATGGCCTCCAGTACGATCTCGTCTTCCACGACAAGCTTCACATGCAGCGGCTCCGGGAGAACCGGATGCTGCGGACCGAAAGGTATGATGGTACGTGCCATAATTTACCCTATAGTTGTTTTCGTCTTGGGTTCATCCGGGAAGACGAGTTATTTTTTTATTTTCATCGCCTTCGTGTTGTTACACATGGGGACGATGGTTATTTCATCATCAAGATACAGCTTGCGTCCAAAATCGAGTACCAGACCGTCGAATTTAATATCGAACTGGTCCTGTAATTCGTTTTCGATGAGCAGAGCTGCGAAGTACACGCCGCTGATAGAGGGCACGGGCTTGTCCATGTTCACGGTCAGGCGCAGGTTGGTGAGTACTTCATTTTTATCAAAGTGGTAGATGATGTCCGCTTGGCCTTCACCGATGTTGGTGCAGGAGAAGGTGACCATGCGCTGTCCGTCACTCTTCATCTTGGATACTTCGCCTACCAGGCTTTCCAGAGTTATATCTATCTGATTTTCAATCACGATCTTATCCCTCGTAATGTTTAGCCTTTGAGACCTTCAAACTTGGCAAGGGCTGTGACCACGCCGTCGATGATGGCTTCGGGTTTCGCAGGGCAACCGGGGACATAAACATCAACCGGGATTACCTTGTCGATCCCGCCAAGAACGTTGTAGCACTCGCGGAAAATACCGCCGGACAGACCGCAGGCACCGATAGCGATAACACCTTTGGGATCAGGCATCTGATCGTAGATGTTACGCAGTACCTTTGCGTTTCTGGGGTTGACGGTTCCGGTTACCAGAAGGACGTCGGCATGTTTTGGGTTACCCACGTTGACAACACCGAAACGTTCAACGTCATACAGCGGTGTCAGGCATGCCAGAACTTCGATATCGCAGCCGTTGCAGCTTCCGCAGTCAAAATGCATGATCCACGGAGACTTGGCGCGTGAATTTTCAATGAATTTCTTGAACATAAGCTTAACCTGCGTACAGCCAGATGAGGTTGACGAAAGACATGGCCAGACCGATGCTCCAAACGTATTTAAGCATCCAGCGCCAGGTCATGCGCGCCATTGTGTTATCAATGATCAGCTCTGCAAAGTAGGTGGAGGCGATCAAGAGTACGCAACCTACCAGGCTGGTGTGCCAGAAGAGTGCACAAATACCGAGGATGAAAATGGTCTCGTACCAGTGGCCGATTTCAATAATGCCAAGGTAGGGACCGGAGAACTCGGTAAGCATGCCTTTGACCAGCTCCTGGTGCCCGTGATGGGAAGTGGAGAAGTCAAAGGGTGATTTTCTTAGCTTGATGGTCAGAGCATAACCAAGGACAACAAACATAAGCGGCAGTTGGACCAGCAGCGGCTGTTCGTAGGCCAGAATCTCATCGATCCTGAAGCTTCCGGTAACCATGAAGATGGATGCGAAAACGAGGATCAGCAGAGGTTCGTAAGTCAGGACCTGAATCAGTTCGCGCTGTGAACCGACCTGGCTGTAAGGGGACGGAGTAGAAAGACCGCCCATTACCAGGAAGACAGCACCGATAGCCTGAACAAAGAAGATCAGGAGCAGGTCGCTTCCGGCAAAGAGAAGACCGACAGACAGGGCAGCTGCAATGAGGTAAACCCATGAGCAGAATACCTGCCAGAAGTTGCTGACGACTTTGTCTTTACCGAACAGTTTGGCAACATCATAAAAGGGCTGCAAGATCGGAGGACCAAAGCGGGATTGCAGACGGGCAGTAACCCGTCTGTCAAGTCCGGCAATAAGGCCGCCCAGAACAGGCGCAATAACGATGCCGAGTATTATGAGAATGATTGTTTGCATTACAGAGCCCCTCCCAGCATAAGAACGATGAGAGCAAGAGCAACGAAGTTGACCCAGAGGGTGAGTTTTCCTTCACCGAAGAACTCTTTCATGTAGTAGTTACTTGCCTTGAGTTCTACCGGGCCGTTCATGGGTCCGATAAAGGACTGAACACCGGCTTCAGGAACGTTGGCACCACACATGTAAGTCTGGGAAGTCTTATCGCTTGCAGACTTCTTGGTCTCAATCCATGAGTAGATGAACGCGGCGGCAAGGATGATAAAGATGGGGTATACAGCAAAAACACCCATGGGTGATGTGAATACGCCAGCAGTAATTTCAAAGGACTTGCCGACCATAGGCTCGATGAGCTTGGTGTAGATCACAGGCGAGAAGAAAGACAGCACCACTGCGATACCGGCAAGAGCGGTAAGGGTGAGTCTTGTCAGTACGGACTGGGATTCTGCGGGAACTTTGTCACGCAGGGGAGCGGTGAGCAGGATACCTGCCCATCTGGCCCAGAATACCAAAGAAAGCGCACTACCGAGTGCAAGCATGGTGATGACGAACATGTCACCGGATGCGGATTCAATGGCCATCCACTTACCGAGCAGAACGCCGAAGGGAGGCAGCAGCATGGTCATGACGCCCACTATGGTGATAACCGCAGTGCGGGGCATCTTGAGGTACAGGCCGTGCATATCTTCGATGTCGCGACTGCCGATACCATGCTCAATTGTGCCGACGCACAGAAAGAGCAGAGCCTTGGAGGCTGCGTGGAAGATGATCAGGATGATTGCTGCGGTGATGGCCCAACTGGTATTAAGACCGGCACAACAGATGATCAATCCAAGGTTACTGATAGTTGAATAGGCAAGGATCTTTTTACCGTTGCTCTGGCTGATCGCAATGGCAGCACAGGCAAGGAAGGTAAAGGCGCCACAGAGTGCTATACCCTGACTGAGGAAGGTTCCTGCGTAAGCGGGAGCAAGTCTCAGTACGATGTATACACCGGCCTTAACCATAGTGGAGGAGTGAAGCAGTGCGGAGACCGGAGTCGGCGCAACCATCGCTCCAAGCAGCCAGCTCTGGAACGGAACCTGAGCAGCTTTGGTGAACCCGGCGAGACAGAGCAGACCCAGAGGAGCAAGCATAAGGCCGCCCATGGGACCGGCCTGAATGATGACCTGAAGGTCAAGGGAACCGGTTTCAGCGTAGGCCCAGATCATACCGAAGACGAAAGCAACACCGCCGAGTGCGTTAAGCATCAGGGCGCGGGTAGCGTTCTTGACCGCAATCTGGGTCTGGTCATGCCCGATGAGCATGAAAGAGCAGAAGGTGGTCACTTCGAAGAAGAAGTAGAGCCAGAGAATGTTGTTGGAAAGGACCAGCCCGTTCATTGCTCCGAGGAACAGAACGAGAAAGAAGAAGAATTGCGGCTGGCGTGATTTTACCAAGTGCAGATGTTCCTCATGCTCCTTCATGTACGGAATCGCAAAGAAACAGATAAGCGATCCGATGACGGAGATGACGGCAACCATGATCAGGGAAAGACTGTCCGCAAAGATAGCAGGAGTCTCAACCGCATGGTCGACGAAGAACATTTCAAACACAGCAAGCGGGATGATCTGTAAGATCACGAAGATCTTGATCATCTGGTTTTTGAGTTTGAAAGCGTAATAGAGCATTACGAAAAGCAGGGCAAAATCCGCCAGGGTTATTATGGAATCCCAGCTGATTCCAACAATTGTACCTGGAGAATAGGTAAAAGTCCCTTGTCCGAGAAGAGCAAGGGAGACCGCGGCAAGAACTACTCCTGTGCAGAGAACGATCAGAGATCTGATCGCGCTGACACGCAAAAAGTAGCAGCCGACAGCAGCCACCAAGGGCAACAAGATGGCCAGAACTAACATCATGGGCAACATACGGACCTCACTGTAACGCGATGTTGTACCAGATTTTAAAAAAAACGCCTCAGCCGTGTTATCTTTTTAGGTTTTGTGTAACTCTTGAAAATGTTTCACAATAATCACCTAAACTGTACAAATTAGTCTTCAAAATTTGAAGAAAAGTCAACAGCTAATTGAGATGAGATGGGTTTATCTACCTATAGAAATTGCTGATAATTGGAAAATATTTTGTGAAAAAATGAACCAGCTCTACCGCTGGTAGTGGTTAAATCTATTGTTAATGCCGATTTTTCGGGATAGAAACTATTTTATGAGTAAATGGGGAATTAAGAGTAATCAAATTTTTCGGCGGGTATTTTTTTGCTGTCTGGTAATTTTGATTTCCGGGTGCGGCAAGAAGACAATCGGAGTGCCCGGGGCAGGCAGTGGTGGGCCGGTTTTGCACTCTTCTTTAAAATATTCTGTGGTGAAAAGTGCACGGACTCAGGTCGGCAAGCCGTACAAATGGGGAGGGGCGTCTCCCAATGAAGGGTTTGATTGTTCCGGTCTGGTCTGGTGGGTCTTTCAGCGGCACGGAATACGTGTCCCGCGGGTTTCGTGGCAGCAGAAAAATGCGGGGAGAGCTATACGTAGAAGTGATATTCAGGCCGGGGATATAGTTCTTTTTAGAATTCCGGGGCAGGGCAAGAGTCTGCATACCGGGATATATTCCGGGAACGGTTATTCCTTTATTCATAGCCCTAAGAGCGGGCATACGGTGCGCGAAGAGTCCATGGAGAAGAATTATTGGCGCAAATATTATATCGGGGCGCGCCGGGTTATAAAATAAAAAACGGGAAGTCGCTGAGTGCGACTCCCCGTTTCTACTTAAATGTCTATTGATATCTATTGTACAGTGGAGCAGGTCGGAGGCTGAATGTGAGCTCCGCTGCCTGCGTTGCCCAATCTTTCCACGTAATTCTTTACTTCATCCTGCTCTCTCCAGCCGGAGTAAAGCTCTTTCCAGTCAGTGAAAGTCATTACTTCGGATTCGAGGTAGGATTCGTGACCTTTGATCCAAAGATTGAAAAGGTACATTTCCATTTTGAAAGCTTTGGAATCGAAAACCTTGGGTACTATTTTATCGTTGTACTTGGTACCGTCAAAGCGTGAACCAATGTAGGAGCAGACGGTGTTCATGGATTTCTGCTGGTCAATTTCCTCATTGTTCATGAGGTCGAGCAATCCTTTCAGGCCGGGATATTCTTTTTCGACTTGGTTGGATACCTCGTCAGGAACTTTGACCATTAGTTTTTTGCCTTCTTCAAAGATGAAGTAGAATCTTGTCCAATGGTCGAACATGAATACTTCGGTTATATCTTCAACGGCTCTATCAAATGCTTTGTTTGTCTTAGCTTTCTTCATGGTTTTCTCCTCGCAGGCTTTTTGCCGGGGAGAAATACTCCGCTCCGGCAGGGAACGTTTTATATGTTCATGATGCGGCCTGTAGTCAAGGGTTAAAATCGAGCGTCATTAAATTTGCCTTTAGTTTTAGTGTGTTAGATTGTGAAAAAAATATTTTGTTAAAGAATGTGTGACACTCGGCGATTTGTGCCAGCTTAAGTTCTTTACAATTGATCCCTTTTTAGGGTAGTGACTCCTTCTTTGCAGCATAAAATCGTGCAGCAAGTACGAAAAAAATATTCAGGAGGTCCTCCAGATGGGTAGGCACAAAAAGATCGAAAGAAAGAAAGAACTTAAGCGTAAACGTCACCGCAGAGCTAAAAGAATCAAAGCTCGCATCGCAGAAGCAAAGGCTGCCGCAGCTAGCTAAGTTATTTTACTGATCTGTTTCAGTTCCCGCACGGGCCTTGCCCGGCAATAAGCGGGACTGATCCGGTTCAGCCCCTCATATTCAGGGACAGGTCCGCCAACTTCTATTTTGAGGTATGGCGTGCCTTTTTTATTGGAGGGTATTATGCCGATTTATGAATACCAATGTCATGAATGTCAGCAGATATTTGAAGAATGGCAGACAAGCTTTGAAGATAAGGAACTGGAGTGTCCGGTCTGCGGTGGTTTAGCCACCAAGGTTCTGTCCAATTCCAGCTTTGTACTCAAAGGCGGAGGCTGGTATTCTTCAGGGTACTGTAAAACCGACTCGGCGGCCGGGAAAACCGGTAGCTCAAGTCCGGCAGGAAGCGGTACCAGTGCATCCACCTCATCGGATTCTTCCGCAAAGAGTTCCGACAGCGCATCAAGTTAGCTGATAAAAGGCCAGACGGCCCGGTGTATTCCGGGCCGTCTGTTTTTTTGCGCGGCGAATCCATCCGATAAAATATCCCTGTGTCTTGTCCCGGTCTGCCATTTATAATATGGTTGGCCCTGATCGTCTTGAACATTACCTCATTTTCTCAACAACTAACCGGAATTGGTAAAATGATTGAAAGATATACCCGTCCCGCAATGGGTGAACTGTGGACTCTGGAGAACCGCTTCAGAGTGTGGCTTGAAGTTGAAGTCGCTGTCTGCGAAGCATGGCATAAACTTGGTCGTATTCCTGCTGAAGACATGGAGATTATCCGTGAAAAAGCAGATTTCGAATTGGACCGCATCCTTGAAATCGAGGAAAAGACCAAGCATGACGTCATCGCTTTCCTGACCGCAGTGGAAGAGAAAGTCGGTCCTTCTTCCCGCTTCATCCACCTTGGCTGCACATCTTCAGATATTGTCGATACCGCTAACGGCGTAATGCTCAGCCGTGCCGGGAAGATGATTCTGGCCGACCTTGATGAATTTCTCGAAGCCCTTAAAGAAATGGCTCACGCTAACATGGGTCGCATGTGCATGGGGCGTACCCACGGTATTCATGCCGAGCCTACCAGCTTTGGCCTGAAAATGGCCGGTTTCTACGCCGAGTTCTCCCGCCATCGTGAGCGTATCGCCGATGCTCTGAAGAGTGTCAGCGTGGGTAAAATCTCCGGTGCAGTTGGAACTTATGCCCTGCTGGATCCCGAAGTGGAACGCATTTCCTGCGAATTGCTCGGAATCGGTGTGGACCCCATCTCTACCCAGATTGTGCAGCGTGACCGCCACGCGGACTTTTTCACCGCACTGGGCATGCTCGGCGGCGGTATTGAGCGTCTCGGCGTTGAACTGAGACACCTCCAGCGTACTGAGGTTCTGGAAGTTGAAGAAGGCTTCAGCAAAGGTCAGAAAGGTTCTTCCGCCATGCCTCATAAAAAGAACCCCATTTCTGCTGAAAACCTTTGTGGTCTTTCCCGACTACTGCGTACCAACGGGCTTGTTGCCATGGAAAACATGCCTCTTTGGCATGAGCGTGACATCAGCCACTCCTCCGTGGAAAGGGTCATCATGCCTGACTCCACCATCCTCGCCGACTACATTCTCGCCCGCATGACCGGAGTCATCAAAAGGCTGAAGATCAACGGCGATAACATGGATCGCAATCTCATGGCTTCCTACGGCCTTTTCTACTCTCAGAGAGTTCTCATCGCGCTGGTGGAAACCGGGCTTGAGCGTCAGAAGGCTTACGAAATGGTTCAGAAAGTGGCTATGCATTGCTGGGAAAATAAGGTTTCCTTTCCGGATGAAGTCCGTAAAGATGAAACTATTAATTCCCACCTTGATAGCGGAGCTCTGGATGAAGCTTTTGATATGGACTATTACACCCGCTATGAAGAGATGATTTTCAAAAGAGTGTTCGGTGAATAGTTTGAAAAGTTGTGCTTTGAACTGATTTTTAGTCCCGGTGCAGTTGTTTCAGCTGTGCCGGGTCTTCTTTTTTGCAGTACTTATACATTCATGTTAGGGTCTTAAAAAGCTGCTTTTTAATAGTGAAAAAGTGTTGTAAGGAAGCTGATTGGAAAGACAGTTTATGCGACTTTGAGATTGTGTAAGTTGTTGATTAATGAATCAAATGTTTGATGTATATCCTTAATTCTTTTTAATGAATTTTATATCGTCATTTTGTCGTGCAGGGCGATGGAGTATCGGGTTCGGAATGATGCATTTAATGAGAATTTTTACGGCAGTCTTTTTTCTGCTGTCAGGCTTTTCTTCCCTTTGTTTTGCCGAAGGGTGGGAACCTGTAATTGATCCGACTTCGCTGGTCCCTGAATATGTTGTTGCTGTGGATAAGAATTCCCAGAAACTGCATCTGCTGATTCATAGAAGTCCTTTGCACGCTGAGGCAAGTTTTACCTGTGCTACCGGACAGGTTGCAGGGGATAAGATTGTCGAAGGTGATCTTAAGACCCCGGAAGGCGTTTATTTTACCACTGGAAAAAGAACCGGCTTGAAAAATTTTACCCTTTACGGGGAGATGGCTTTCCCATTGGATTTTCCTAATCCGGTGGATCGCATTAAAGGCAAGACCGGGTACGGAATTTGGATTCATGGCCGGGGCAAGGATCTTGTGCCCATGGATACTCAGGGCTGCGTTGCATTGGTCAATCCTGATATGGATTATCTTGATAAAAAGATAAAACCCGGAACACCGGTAGTTATCGGGGAAAAGGTCAGTTGGAACAATGCAGCTGACGGTCAGTCTGACGAATCCGCAGAGCTGGAAAAGCTGGTCCGTAAATGGGCTGCTGATTGGGAAGCCCGTGATGACGGTTTTTTTGCGGCTTATTCTCCGAAGTTGTTTGCAAAGTCCGAGAGACGTTCATTCAAGGCTTTTGAAAACAGGAAGAAAAGAATTTTTTCCCGCGCCGGGTGGATCGATATAGAACTGTATAACCTGCATGCCCTGAGCGGTCCTGATTATTGGGTCACTTGGTTTGACCAGTATTACCGTTCCGGTAAACTTTCCTCTTCTTCGTCCAAAAGGCTTTACTGGCAGAAAGAGGATGGAAAGTGGAAGATTGTAGGTCGTGAATACGGTCCCTCGATTCGTTCCCTTAAAGATAAGTACCTCGCCACCAAGCGCGAAGGGGTGGAAGTTTTCCTTAGCGAATGGAAAGAAAGCTGGCTTTCCGGGGATATGGATAAATATATTTCCCTGTATGATTCCCGGGCAAGACAAGGACGCCGAAGGGGAGCTGATTCCATCAAGAAAAATAAGCTTTCTATCTGGGAAGAGCGCAAGCCTTCATCTGTTGAATTCGACAAGGTTTCCCTGCGGGAACATCCACAAGGACTGCTCGTCTCTTTCAAACAGGAATATTCGGATTCTTCCGGTTACAGCGACAAAGGATTAAAAAAACTGGTCATCCGCCCGGAAAAGAACAGCTGGCGGATTGTTGACGAACAATGGAGAAAGCTCTGATGGGCAATACCAAGTACAATGTTCTTTTCATGCGGGACGACGACACTGTCAAACGCTATCGCCTCAGCCCTTTTTGGTTGAAGGTGCTTTTCTGGATTGTATTCATGCTCGCTGTTTGCGCTGGTGCCGGAGCGTGGTCCGGATATACATTCTGGAATGAGAATGTATATCTCAAGCAGGAAAAGATCGAATTGCAAAAGACGCTTAATGATGCTTCTGTCCAACTGGAGCGTTTGGAGAACGTCAATAAGATCCTTGATTCCTATGATCCCAATGAGTTGCAATCCCTGCTGGCTGCTGTCCCGGTGGAGGAAAAGAAGATTGAATCTACTCCGGTAGTGGATTTGAATAGGTTGCTTTTTTACAAGAATTTGATGCGGGCCGGGGTGGAGAATGTTAAAGTTCGCAAGTCCGGCAGTAGTCTGGCTCTGAGCTTCGACCTGAACAATTTACAGACCTCTTCCGCTTTGAGCGGGCTGGCCAAGGTCGAGTTGATTGAGAATAACGGCAAAGGCGTAAAGATCAAAGCTAACCGCAATGATTTGTCTTTCCATATTCAGCGTTTTAAGGTTGTCAGAACTCGGTTCGGTTTGCCTGCCGGAGCATCACTGAAAGATGTTTACGGTGTCAGATTGATGATCACTACTAAAGAGGGTGAGTTGATTTTCAGTGAAGTATATCCTTTGTCGCGCGTTCTTAATTAGTTTTTTTACTCTGTGTCTGGCCTTTCCGGCTACGGCTCAGCAGGTAAGGAACTATACCTTTTTCGAAGGTACACAGTACCCGCTCCGGGTTACCTGGGTTTTCGGTGATGAACCGGGACCGGTTATCATGGTGCAGGGCGGCATTCAGGGGGATGAGCTTTCCGGATTTTTTACTGCCCAGCTTTTGACCCGCTGTAAGGTGCGCAAAGGAAGTCTGATTATTGTTCCGCGGGCTAATGAGCCTTCAATTTTACGACGTACCCGGCAGATAAATGTCGATTTGAATCGCCGTTTCGATAAGGAATACAATAGTTTTTACGAAGACCGTCTTGCCCGGGCGATCCGTTTTCTCATTGGCGGTGCCGAAGGTTTTATCCATCTTCACGAGGGCAGTGGATTCTATAATTCCAAATACGTGAACAGCTTGCGCAATCCCAAGCGTTACGGGCAGTCTCTGATTATTGATGCTGCTGTTTACAAAGACATCCAGCTTGCTGAGATGTGTGAACGCACTATCAAGAAGCTTAATACCGACATTCGCAATAAGTCCTATTGGTTCACCCTGTTCAATACCAAGACTTTTGCCAAGGCCACCCAGTATCCTGAAATGTTGAAATCCTTGACCTGCTATGCTTTGCATGAGCGGGGCATCCCGGCCATGGCTGTGGAGGTTAGTAAGGATATTAAAGATCTCGGCTGGAAAGTTCGCCAGCAGCTGCGGGCCACGGTTTATCTGTTACGGGAATTCGGCCTTGAGCTGGAAGTCCCTGAATTTTCATTTCCAAAATCCCATAGAGGTCAGGGTTTTGAAGTTCTGATCAACGGCAAGCCTTTGCGCGGCAAGTCTATTGATCTGGTCCGTGGTGCGCCTGTTTCCACATCAGGTAAGGCTGTAATTGATTCCGGGCTTGAACCTGCTGTGGCCGTTTTTGCCAGTGACCGTCCTAATCTCAATCTGCTGACTGCTCCGCGTATGGCCTTGTCGCAATTTCCCGCTCTTGAAGTGCGTATTGACGGCAGCAGGCAGTCCAAATCCAGAGTGCGCTGGAAGGGCAGTAAGCCTGATCTGCCGGAAGTGAACGGACCGGTCTTTCTCTGTTGGTTGAATGGTCAGCCCCGTTTTATCAGTGCCGGGGCAACCTTACAGGCCGTAGAGGGAGATCAGATCATTCTGGAAGGAATTCTTGGCAGCAGCAAAGAAGAGATCCTTAATCTAAAGGGGTTCGTGGCCTCGGTAATGGTTAACAGCGGTCAGGATGTGGGGCATGAGATCATTGCCGATCCATCAAATTTTATGGAAAAGTACATGCTTGAAGGCCCGGACGGGATTTCACGTTACCGGGTTGTACGGGAAACTCCCGGCAAAAAACGTACAGAATTTTATCTGGCCATTGCTCCCCGTACAATTAAGGCTCTTGAATTGCAGGATGAGGATGGCAACCCAGACTTAGTGAACTGGACTAATGGAGAAAGCAGGCCGCTCAGACCTGACAGCTATGCATTGAAAGATGTCTGGAGTAACGGAGAACGTTGCAAAATTCAGCCTTTTGTTGATAATATTCCTATTTCGTGGGGCGAGACTTTTGATGTGCGGCCTGGCAAGGAAACGGTCTTGACCATGCGTCACACCACTACCTTTGTTCCGGTAGGACATATGATTTTTAAAGGAACGGATTATTTACAGACCCGGCTTGACCAGTAGTGTCGCGTACATCAAATTCATATTAAATATAGATTTATTTTGAGGTCGTCACACAAGGATGGTTCGGGCCGGAAGGGAGATGGAAAGTGAAGCCTGAATTTGAAACCTGCTACGTTAATCTTCCTCTGCGTTATATTTACAATTCTCCAGAGTATCTGGATTTCTTCATTGAAAATTCAATACAGCCTGAATTGGGGCTTGATTGTCTTGGTGATGAATGTTTGAGCATGGATTGGCTCATGGCCATCAGAGACCGTCTTGATGAGGCTGAGCTGGGCTGTACCGTGCATCTGCCGTTTCTGGATCTCAAACCATCCAGCCTGAATCCCGCAATCCGTAACGCATCCATAGATACTCTGCATACCGCCTTTGAATTGGCAAAAGTTTTCTCTCCGAAACGGATGGTCATGCATCCTTCTTTCACATCATGGCTGGAGCCGCCTCTTTTTGAGCGTGCTTACGTCAACTGCGTTGAAGGGATTCGCCGCTTGAGCAACTTATGGCCGGATCATCCCCCACTTTGTCTTGAGAACACTTATGAATTTACCCCGGAGCCTATTGTGCGCTTGGTCAAAGATCTCGGTCGGGAGAACATAGGTATTTGTTTTGATCTCGGGCACTGGCATTCTTTTTCCAAAGGCTACGAGCATGGAGATTTTGATCTCTGGTTTGATGCTTTTGCGCCGCATATCAAGCATCTTCATCTGCATGATAATCACGGTAGTAAGGACGAGCATCTTGCCCTCGGGCAGGGTAGCATGAATTGGGATTATATCGTTACCCGCACTGCTGAGCTTGATCCGATGCCTACGTTCACCCTTGAGCCGCATAATCGTGATGATTTTACCCTGACCTACGCTTATTTCAGGGAGCACGTAGCGGCTAGGTTGTTTTAATAAAAGTGAATTAAACACAAAAATCCCCGCAAAGTTAAACTTTGCGGGGATTTTTGTGTTTAATTATATTAACTTCCGATCATTTTTTCGGGCAGATAGAATACTATTTCCGGGAACATGGTTACCAGAATTACCATCAGAACCATAATTACGAAGAATGGGAAGGTCGCCTTGAGGATGTCCTTTACGTCGTCTCCGGTAATGTACTGGATGACGAAGATGGAGAATCCAACGGGCGGCGTTACCTGTGATAGCTCGACCATGAATACTACAAAGATACCGAACCAGAGCGGATCGAATCCGGCTGCGGTTACGATGGGTAGCACGATGGGCAGGGTCATTACTACGATGGAAATACCGTCGAGGATCATGCCCAGCATGACGTACATGATACCCAGAACAAAGATAAGCATGTACGGCGAAAGGTCCAAGGTAGCGATATATTTGCTGAGTGCAGTGGCAATGCCGAGGAAACCGACAACCTGTGAAAGGAAGGCCGCACCACAGATAATGAAGCAGATCATGCCGCTTGTTTTTACTGCCGAAAGCAGGGCTTCCTTGAAATTGGACAGGGTCAGGTTCTTGAACCAAACGGCGATGCCAAGTGCGCCGAGCACACCGATAACTGCCGCTTCAGTGGGAGTGGTCAATCCGGCGTAAATGCCGCCGAGTACCACGGTAATGAGCAGGAAGACCGGGAAAAGGTCTTTCAAGGATTCAATGCGCTGGGCAGTGGTGAATTCTTCCTTGTCCTGCGGAACCAGTGTCGGGTCCATCATGCAGCGTACAATGATGTATGCGGAATAGACGCCGGCGAGGGTCAGCCCTGGAATTACCCCGGCAATAAAGAGCTGTCCGATGGATGTGTCGGAGAGGATGCCGTAGATAATCATGATTAGGCTGGGCGGGATCAGGAAGCCCAGAGTGCCGGACCCGGCAAGGGAACCGATGGCAAGACTTTTGTGGTAGCCGCGTTCGGAAAGTTCATTGAAAGTGATCTTTCCCACGGTGGCGGTGGTTGCCGCACTGGAGCCGGACACCGCTGCAAAAAGGGAACAGGCCACTACATTGATATGGTAGAGGCGTCCCGGAATATTAGACAGCCACGGAACCAGTCCATTGAGTAAACGGGTGGAAATGGATGTGCGGTACAGGATTTCTCCCATGAGGATGAACAGCGGCAGAGCTGAAAGGGGCCATGAGTTCATGGTGTTCCACAGAGAGTTGGCCATGAGATCGCCGATTTTGTCCCATATGGAAATGGTCGGCGGCAGGTTCATCTTGCAGAAAAGCATGCCGCAAATGGCTGCTGCATAGAGGGAAAATCCGATCCAGAGACCGGAAAGCAGAAACAGGACCATGCCCCCTACAAGGACAACGGCCAGCATTAGGGGATCACTTATCATCTGTGGTTTCCTCCGAGGCTCTTCTGGCAATAAAGGCGATAATCTGGAGCAGAAGCAGAGCCAGACCTACGGGGATGGCCAGTTGTGGAATCCAGAGCGGTGTTTCCGCAATTGTGTCCGCAGTCATTTCAAGGTCCCATGTTTCGTAGACCATCTGCACGGTGAAATAGAGAGCGAATCCAGTAATTGCCGCACCGAGAAGTCCGGAAATGACGTCAGCGATGCGCTTGCCTTTTTTGGAAAAATGGGAGGTAAGCAGGTTGATTCTGATCAGCCCGTCCTCTTTCATAGTATAGGCCAGTCCGGTAAGGATCAGGAAAACAAGGGCATAGCCGCCGTATTCGCTGGAAACAAGGGTAGATGTATTCAGCACTGCACGCAGGATAATTTCAATGACCACAAGGCCAACAATGAAAAGCATCCCGGCTGCTGAAAGAAAGGCCCCTCCAATGGAGAGGCCTTCGATTAACCTGATAATTGCACGCATAGAATTCTACTTTTTGTAAGCTTTGATGGCTGATTTTAAGCCTTTTTTGGCACCTTTGAGGGTGTTATCAAGCATGAGTGTGGCCTCTTTCTGCAGCATGTCGCTGATTTCCTTGGAAGGTTCAGATATGACCATGCCCTTTTCAGCAATGATTTTGAGAGCTTCTTCATTGCTTTTTGCGAACTGTTCCCACTGGTAAGCTTCAATTTCAGCAGCGGCTTTGAGCATGGCTTCCTGCTGTTTGGGATTCAGGGCATCCCAGTAGTCCTTGTTGATGACCATCATGTTCAGCGGGAAAGCGTAGTTGATATTGTTAAAGTACTTGAGGTTTTCCCAGAATTTACCGTCTTTGCCGGATACAGCGGAGGTCAGGACGGAGTTTGCAAGTCCGGTCTGTAGTGCGGAATAGAGTTCTCCCCAGGGCAAGGACATGGGGCTGGCACCGGTGGCATGGAGCAATTCTGCGCCGTTTTTATCGTAGGTTCGGGTCTTAAGACCTTTGAAATCAGCAACGGTTTTAAGAGGCTTTCTGGTAAAAAGTCCGCTGGGAGGCCAAGGTGCGGCGTAGAGCATTTTCTGATTCCAGCGGCGGCAGGCTTTTTCATAGTAGGGTTTGGCTGCTGCGTAGAGTTTTTTTGCTTCAGCGTAGTCTTTAGCCAGCAGGGGCATGGAACTTAAGCCGAAAACCTGATCGGAACCGGAAACAACACCCATGAGTATGTCAGACATGGGCAGGGTGCCGTCTTTTACTGTTTTAAGCAGTTCAGGGCCTTTGAATCCGAGGCTTCCGCCGGGGTGGACTGTGATTTGTACTGAACCGGAGGTGTACTCAGCGACTTTGTCGGCAAAGAGCTTCGCGCCTTGTGAGTGGAAGTTGGTTGCACTGTAGATGGCATTACAGTCCATTTTGAGATCAGCTGCCTGTGCGGAAAAGGCCAAGGCCAGAACCATGAGCAGGGGAGTGATGATCCGTTTTAACATGAGTAACCTCCGTGTTGAGTTTTGCTGTTTTTGTTATTTGAGAAATACTTTTTTAGAATTTGTCCGTTATTTGTGTTTTAGTGTTTGTGAAAAATTAAAAAACTCGAAAAAATGAGAACAGTTTTTACGAGTATTTTGAAAATATATAATTCGTTTTCGTTTCGATTTGGATGAATTAAGAGTGTTTATACACACAATTTTACAAAAATAAAATCTTTTAATTGTGGACAAAATTGGGTAATGTTCGCTCGAATCGAACAATATACAGTAAATAAAATGACAAATCGCGGTTCTTGATAGAGCGGCTTAATAATGACCCAGTGGAGGATGTATAGTGCTGATAATTGGAGTAGATACCGGAGGAACATTTACAGATTTCATTTATAAGGATGGAGATAAATGGGGCGTACACAAGCGTCTTTCCACTCCTCATGATCCTTCCGAGGCCGTAATTAACGGCATTAAACACATTGCCGGGGACCGGGCCGTTCAGGTCGTTCATGGTTCCACTGTCGCTACAAACGCCATCCTTGAACGTAAAGGTGTGAAGACCGCCCTGATCACAAATGATGGTTTTGAGGACGTCATTCAGATCGGTCGTCAGAACCGTTCAGACCTCTATGATTTATCTTTTTGTAAAAAACCGCATATTGTTCCGCCGGAACTTCGCTTCGGAATTACCGGAAGAATTGATCACGAAGGGAATGAAATTGAACCGTTTTCTGAAGAAAAAGTGCAAAATATTTTGCAAAGAATTAAAGAATCCGGTGTCGAATCCGTCGCACTTTGTCTTCTTTTTTCGTATTTAAACCCCGAACATGAGAACAGAATGCGCGAACTTTTGGACGCTGTGGGTGTTCCAGTTTCTGTTTCCCATGAAATTCTGGCCGAATTCCGTGAGTTCGAACGTACTTCCACCACGGTTATCAACGCCTATGTTTCTCCAAAAATGACCAAGTACCTGACCAAGTTGCAGGAAACCCTTGGTGAAGATCCTTTGCGTATTATGCAGAGTAACGGCGGTTCCATCTCCGCAGAAACCGCTATGAATGAGTCTGTTCGGACCATCCTTTCCGGTCCTGCCGGGGGCGCGGTGGGTGCACATGCAATCGGCCAGATGGCTGGTTATGACCGTCTTATCACCTTTGATATGGGCGGAACTTCTTCTGATGTTGCATTAATTAATGAAGAGCTTCCTCTGACTTTGGAGTCCGCAATTGAGGATTACCCGGTCAAGGTGCCCATGCTCGATATCCATACTGTAGGCGCGGGCGGCGGCTCCATTGCCCGTCTGGATGCAGGTGGTTCACTGACCGTCGGTCCTGAAAGTGCGGGTGCTGATCCCGGTCCCATCTGTTACGGCAAGGGTTCCGAGATCACCGTAACTGACGCCAACCTCTACCTTGGCCGTCTTATTCCCGAACATTTTCTTGGCGGGGAAATGTCCCTTGAGACTGGAAAGTTGAACGAAGCCATGGAAGTTATGGCTGAAAAAGCGGGTCTTACCCCGGTGGAATTGGCCGAAGGTATCCTCGATATTGCCAACACCAACATGGAACGCGCCATCCGCGTGATCTCCGTAGAGCGTGGTTTTGACCCCCGTGAATTCACCATGTTTTCCTTCGGTGGTGCGGGCGGCATGCATTGCGCCTTCCTTGCCAAGCTGCTTTCCATCCCCAAGCTGTTCATCCCCAACAACCCCGGCATTCTTTCCGCCGTGGGCATGGTCATGGCGGATGTCATCAAGGATTATTCCCTGACCGTTATGCGCGACCAGCACAACACCAATGATGTGGATCTCGAAGAATTGTTCGCGCCTCTGGAAGCGCAGGGCCGTGCTGATTTGGGTGAAGAAGGTTTTGCTGCTGATGACATCATTGTCGAACGTTTTCTAGATATGCGTTATCAGGGCCAGTCCTTTGAAATTATTGTGCCTTTCAGCGGTGACTGGATTGAGGAATTCTCCCGTCTGCACAAGCAGAACTACGGCTACCGCAACGATGACAAGACTGTTGAGATCGTCAACATCCGTCTGCGTACAAAAGGTATGCCCACCAAGCCGGAATTCCCGGAAGCTGGCGCGCTGGTCTCTGAAATGGACCCCGAAGCATTGCTCGGCACCACCGAGACTGTTTTTGATTCCACAAAGATGGAAACCCGCATCCTTAACCGCAATAAGCTACGCCCCGGTAATAAGGTCGACGGTCCGGCTGTTATCATTGAATACAGCTCCACTCTGGTTATCCCGCCCTTTGCCAAGGGTGAGGTAGATCCTTACGGCAACCTTATTTTCGACATCGAGTAGTCAGGAGGTTTATATATAATGAATGTGAATCCGATCCTCCTTGAGGTTTTCAAGAACAGGTTTGCGGCTATTTCCGAGGAAATGGGTGTAACCCTGACCCGTACCGCTTTCTCTCCCAACATCAAGGAACGCCGCGATCTTTCTTGCGCAGTCTTTGATCATAAAGGCGACATGGTAGCGCAGGCCGCGCATATTCCGGTGCATCTCGGCTCCATGCCCCTTTCCGTGAAATCCGCCATTGAGAATAGCGATTTCAAAGAAGGCGACATGGTTATGCTCAATGATCCTTTCAAGGGCGGAACCCATCTGCCGGACATCACCCTAGTGGCTCCGGTTTTCTGTGACGGTTCCACTGAGCCTTCTTTTTACGTTGCCAACCGGGCCCATCATTCCGATGTGGGCGGCATGGCTTCCGGTTCCATGCCTCTTTCCACTTCTCTTTATCAGGAAGGGATTATCATTCCTCCGGTAAAGGTCGTTGAAAATGGTGAGATAGTTTCCGGTGTAATGACTTTGTTGCTCAACAACGTGCGTACCCCGGTGGAACGTGAGGGTGATTTTGCAGCCCAGATTATGGCTAACCTGACCGGAGTTACCCGTCTTAAGGAACTCATCGAGAAGTACGGTCTCGCGAAAGTTGATTTTTACGCAGCCAGTCTGAATGATTATGCTGAATCCATCACCCGCAACACCATCAAGTCCATCCCGGACGGAACCTACCAGTTCACCGATTACATGGATGGTGACGGTGTGGATTGCGAAAATGTACCCATCTCCGTGACCATGGAAGTAAAGGGCGACAGTGCCAAGCTCGATTTCACCGCGTCCGGTGATCAGGTTACCGGAAGTGTTAACGCGGTGCGTTCCATCACTCTTTCCGCAGTGCTTTATGTGTTCCGTTCCCTCATTGAGGGAGACGTGCCCACCAACGCTGGTATCTTGCGGCCCATCGAAGTCTTGACCCGCAAGGGTTCCATTCTTGATGCCAATTTCCCCGCAGCAGTTGCAGGTGGTAACGTGGAAACTTCGCAGCGCGTGGTGGACGTGGTGCTCGGTGCGCTTGCCGAAGCCATTCCGCAGCGTATCCCCGCAGCAAGTCAGGGAACCATGAACAACATGACCATCGGCGGCATGGATGAACGTACTGGCAAACCTTTTGCCTATTACGAAACTCTCGCCGGGGGCATGGGTGCTTCCGCCAGTTGTCGTGGTGAGCATGCCACCCATTCGCATATGACCAACACTCTGAACACACCCGTCGAAGCTCTTGAATACAGCTACCCCTTTCGGGTAAAGACTTACTGCATCCGCAAAAATACTGGCGGTGCAGGTAAGATTCCGGGCGGTGACGGTCTTGTGCGTGAAATCGAGCTGCTGTCTGGTTGCGAAATTACCGTGCTTTCCGAGCGGCGGGTCAATGCGCCTTATGGCTTACAGGGCGGAAGTCCCGGAACACCCGGTAAGAATATTCTGATCCGTGATGGTGAGGAAATTCAGAAGCCCGGTAAGTTTCATTCGCCGCTTAAGAAGGGCGATATTATCCGCATGGAAACACCCGGAGGCGGCGGCTGGGGTAAGTAATTTTGCCTTCGGCGACCCTGCCGGGGGCCTTAAACCCTTTTTGTAAAAAGGGTTTAAGAATCCCAAAAACTTTTAGTTTGGCTTCGCCGTTTAACGCGGAAGGCTTTCCCACCAAAACCTCAAAGCGGTCCGACACTTCTGGCAAGTGTCGGACCGCTTTTTTGGGTGATTGTTCCAGCAGGGAACAAACGTTTGGAGTTCAAACAATTTATAAATATGGTCTGCTTAGCACATTCGTTTAATCCAATCCTACTTCGGGTGCTACTTTGGTTATTGCTTCGATAGAAATAGCGAAAAAGTCGCCCAGTTCGAGACCTATCTTGTCACATTCTTTGATGATCTCGCGATCCACGCTGGCGGCGAATGCTTTGGCTTTCATTTTTTTCTTGAGACTTTTGGGCTTCATGCCGTTCATTCTTTCAGGGCGCATGAGCGCGTTGGCGTGAATGAGTCCGGTCACGGTCTCGCCGCACCGTAGCGCGAAATCAAAATCAGACTGCGGAGCGACTCCGGTCATGTCGCCGTTGTGGGCGCGGATAGCCTTGATTGCTTCCTCGGGCAGCTTGCCTTCGAGCATTTCTGCGGCAATCAGGCCGTGCTTTTCCGGGGTGTCGGCGGTCTCGCTGTAATCGAGGTCATGCAGCAGTCCGGTCATGGACCATAGTTCAACATCCTGTCCCAGTTTTTCAGCCAGTGCGCCGAGTACGGCTTCAGATTCGAGGGAATGCTGGATCAGGTTTTCTTCTTTTACATTTGTTTTGAGCAGTTCAAATGCTTCATCTCTTGAGATCATTTTGAAATCCTTTGTTGCTTAAATTACAAGAAATATCTGGCTGCTGCCACCAGTCCCATACCGACCGCCACAGTACCGAAGAAATTGCGGGTGAACATGGCTATCGCAAAGGTAGGCACTGCTACCCAGAAGTAAAGGTTGTTGAAGGTGAGATCTATTACACCTTCGGGCGCGAGCAGTGACGGAGCCAGCAGGGCGGAAAGCACCGCTGTGGGCACATAGGAAAGCCACTTGCCCACGATGGGCGGCAGGTCGCGGGAACTCAGGGCTATGGCCGGGAGCATGCGCGGGATGTATGTTACTGCCATCATGCCGAAGAGGGTGAAAAGTATTGTCTGCTGGTCCATTATTTATTCCCCCATTTTACTGCCGCGCCGAGAGTTGCGCCGATCAGGGTGGCGATGATTACATTCCACTGGCCTGCTCCGCCAAGGGCCAGTGCGGTTGATAACAGTCCGGTGATGAGTCCGACTATTACGTGGCTTTTATCTTTGATCTGGAAAATGAGCAGGGCGATAAACATGGCCGGGAGCGCGTAATCAAGGCCCATAGGCTTAACGTCATTGATGAGTGTGCTGGAGAATATGCCCAGTACGGTCCCGCCCACCCATGCTGCTTGAGCTATGGAGTTGATAAGAAAGGTCTCGCCTTTATGCATATCTCCTGAAGAAAATCTTGTAGAGTGTACAGCGAATGTTTCATCAGTGAGCTGGAATCCGAATAGTGCGATTTCAAGTTTCGACCATTTTTTAAGATACGGAGATAATGCTGCCGACATGAGCAGATGGCGCAGATTGACTATAAATGTAGTGATGATGATTGATACGGCGGAAGCGCCGCTGGCAAGTAACCCGACCGCTATGAACTGTGCTGATCCGGCAAAGACTAGCAGCGACATGAGTACTGTATTATCAATGGAAATTCCAGCCTTGCGCGCTAAAACGCCATAGGCAAATCCCACAGGCAAAAAACCAAGTACGATTGGTAAGGCCTGTTTGAAGGCTGACATCAGTATGCTGCTTTGTTTTATTTTTTGGGAATTCATGACCGATTCCACGGTTACCTCCGGCGTAATTAAAATTCAAGGAGAGATTTCTGATCTGCTTGCCAGTCTACATAAAATCTGACATCAGTACAGATACAGATTTATAGAAAATAGACCATAACAGTTTCGAGTAGCGAGGGAAAAACAATGAATCTGGACAGTTCAAATAATCAGTACAGATATAAAAAAGTAGAGCAGGAACTTTCAAAGCATATTGAAGCCGGCGATCTTGTGCCCGGTGATAAGCTGCCGTCCCTGCGCCAGATGAGCAAAACCCTCAAGGTCTCCATTTCCACTGTTTCCCATGCTTATGAAGAACTGGAAAAGCGTGGGCTGATCGAGTCCCGGCCTCGTTCAGGTTATTATGTGCGTAGCGAGTTTAGGACTATTCCCACCCCGGAAATCAAAACTACCCAGAAGCTGGAACCGCATACGGTTACCAAGAACAAGCTGATCCGCACAGCCCTTGAAACCGTGGGCAACAAGAACTTACTTCCTCTTGGCGTGGTTTGTCCCAGCGAAGATTTGCTGCCTACCCGTCAGCTTGCCAAGATCATGACTTCCGTTATCCGGGAAAATCCACTCGATACCGCTGGATATGAGATGATTCCCGGTAATCTTGACTTGCGTCGCCAGATTGCCTTTCGTTCTGTAGACTGCGGTTCCAATGTTACGGCCGATGAGTTGATCATTACCACCGGAGCTATGGAGGCCCTGTATATTTCCCTGCGCACCCTGACCCGGCCCGGTGATCTGGTGCTTATACAGTCTCCTTCCTATTACTGCTTCCTACAATTGGTTGAAAATCTCGGTTTGCGGGCCATTGAGATGCCGTCCTGCCCTAAGCAGGGCATTAACCCGGATCGGGTGGAGGACATCACCCGGACTTTTGACATCAAAGCTTGCATCTTTTCGCCTAATTTCAACAATCCTGATGGCGGTCTGACCTCTGATGCCCGCAAAAAGGAAATTGTAGAAATTCTTGCATCCCGTAAAATTCCGTTGGTGGAAGACGATGTCTACGGGGAAATTTATTTCGGTGATTCCCGGCCACGTACACTTAAATCCTATGACCGCGATGGCGGAGTGTTGCTTTGTTCATCTTTTTCCAAGACCATTGCGCCCGGTTACCGGGTGGGCTGGCTGGCTCCGGGCCGTTATCTGGAAAAGGCTCTTGAGATAAAAGCTACCACCAATGTTTCCTGTGTTGCCGCCACCCAGATGGCTATCGCCCGCTATCTGCGCGAAACCCTTTATGACCGTCATCTCAAGAAATTGCGCGCAGCCATGAAAGATCAGATGCAGAAGATGCGTACTGAGATCGGTTTATCTTTTCCTGAAGGGACAAAAGTTACCAATCCCAAAGGCGGGTCCGTGCTCTGGGTGGAGTTGCCCGAATCAAAAGACGGCGTGGAACTCTTTTTCAAGGCCCGCGAAGAAGGTATCGGCATTGTGCCCGGAACCGTCTTTTCGCCGCAGGATGTTTTTTCAAATTATATCCGTCTGTCCAGCGGGTCGCTCTGGAGTGACGAGATTCAAGCCGGGGTCCGCCGTTTAGGCGAACTTGCGGCTGAGTGATGGATGCCTTCGGCGGCCCTTCGGGGACCAAAGAAACTTTTTGTAAAAAGTTTCTCTGGACTCTTCAAAAACTTTTAATAGGGCTTCGCCTATAGCTTGAAAATTTGTAACAAGAAAATATTTAGCGGGCTTGTACGAAATTGCTTTTTTGCAGCATAATTTTTTAAACGAAACTGCGAAGCATACTGAAAAGTTTTGAGGGGATGGGGTCTGGGGAAGGGGAACTTTTTCAAAAGTTCCCCTTCCCCAGCCGCCGGAGGCTTCTTAAGCTTGCATAGCAGTCTCTTCAATCACCTGCTCCACCATATTGGCGGCGTCTTCGAATGATGCTTCGGGATCGGATTCTATGAGGGCTATCTGTAAATTTATTTCCCGTTGCAGGGTGATGTTTTCGGGATCGAAATATAGTTTCCAGACCGGGACGGCTTTCTTACCTGCTCCGGCACGGCAAAGCAGCAATCCGAGATAGAGGTAGGAGAAGTTGTCCTTGCCGAGGATACGAATAGCCCGTTCGAATTCAACTTTGGCCTGAACGTATTTTTCGTTCTTATACAAACAGTGCCCAAGCCTTTTGCGGGCATCGGCATTCTGCGGTTCAGTCTTGATGAATTCTTTGTACTTGGTTGCCGCTTCTTCAAAACGACTATTCTCATAAGCCACGTTGGCTTCTGCTAAAGTATCAAGGTTTACTTCTTTGGCCGCAATGGGCTTGGCCGCGCTCTGGATTTGCTCACGGTCTTCTTTTTTTCTGAATCCCCCGAAAAGGAATCCTCTTCTGGAAAGTTTCTGGGCCTTTTTTTTATCGGACATATTCTCCTCCGCATTGAAAAACTGCCGGAGTGTAACGGCAAACGGCTCGAACGCCAAGTTTAAACTATGTCTATGGACATATGGCTACTGTCGTTATAAAACAGAGTACCTGTAAAAATGTACGAGGTTATCATGAAAAGATTATTGCTTGTTTTGGTTCTTTGTCTTGCCTGCGCTTCTTGCGCCAAAGCTGATAATTATACCACTCCTTTTGAGACCGGGGGCAAGGTTTATAAGCTGGCACTGCTTCCTTGGCGGACAACCACCATGAATTTTGATTTCAAGTATCGCTGGCGCATGACCCAGTCCTTGCTTAATGCCTGCAAACAGGCGGGTGCGTTTGAGCTTGAATGGTCCAGCTATGCCGTCAATGGCGGCGATGTTACCATGCTTGAAAATATTAAGAAGGCCAGCCTGTGGGAACGCCGCAAGTACGGCAAATATTATCCAATTGTGCCGGAAGTACAGGCTGCTCTTTCCGGTGTGGATGCTGAGCTGGCCCTGCTTTATGATATTTCCGCAGATAATGCTCTTGGCGATCGTGATGCCATGAATGATTCACGGGCTGACTATGTCCGGCTGTTTCTCGTTGATGTGAAGACCGGAAAGGTCATAGTCGAGTTTGTGCGTACTGATTTCTTACGCAATGGGGCGGCTGTAGACATCAAACTGGTTACCTTGCGTGCGTTTAATAAATGGCTTACCCAGTAGGAAGCTTGATTTAAAAGGAGTTTTTCTAGTGATTAAAAGTTTTTTTCAAAGTTCCCTGATTGTATTCTGCCTTGCTCTTCTAACCGTTTCTTCCGCTTTTGCCGGGGAAATGAATATCAAAGGTTGGGAAAAGGGCGGTGAATATGATTCCCTTTACGATAACACCGACCGTGATGTGTTTAAGGGGACTCTCCTTAAAATTAAGGATATCGAACCCATGGACGGCATGACCGAAGGGATCGGCGTTCTCGTTAAAGATAAGGAAGATGGCGAGAAAGTGCTCGTGCATCTCGGTCCCAAAGATTTCGTTGAGCCGCGTATCAAAGATCTGCGTCCGGGTGTAAGGGTTAAGGTTTACGGCGTGCTGGTCGAGATTGATGGTGAGTACGAATACATGGCCGCCAAGCTCAAGGCCGGAGAAGAACGCAAGTACAAGTTTCGTCTGACAAAAGACGGCACTCCTTTTTGGTCCCTCTCTCCCGAAGAATTACAGAAAGAAGAATCAAGTAAGTAATATTTTTGTCTCCGACGGCTGGGGAAGGGAAAACTTTTGCAAAAGTTTTCCTTCCCCAGACCCCATCTCCTCAAAACTTTTTATTACGCTTCGCTTTTAGCGCATCAAAGTTCTTATCATATGAATTCAAAAAATATTTCTCGCATCTCGTCTGAACTGAGTATTCCATCTAAAAACGTAAAATCTGTTGTGGACCTTCTTGATGAGGGCGCGACTATTCCTTTTATTTCCCGTTACCGTAAAGAAGCTACCGGAAGTCTTGATGAGGTTGCGGTTGCTGCGGTCAGTGATCTTTTGGGAAAGCTGAAGGAGTTGGATAAACGGCGTGAAAGCGTACTTAAATCCATTGATGAGCAGGGCAAGCTGGACGATGGTCTGCGCAAGAAGATTGATGGTGCTGAGACCATGCGCCAGCTTGAGGATCTGTACCTGCCGTACAAGCAAAAACGTAAGACAAAGGGACAGGCTGCGATCCAGAAAGGGCTTGAGCCGCTGGCCTATAAACTTTTTGCTCAGAAATGTGATCCTGTTCAGGAAGCGCAGGGCTTTGTTTCTGCGGAAAAGGGCGTGGAATCGGTGGATGATGCTCTGGCCGGGGCGCGTGATATCATTGCTGAAAAGATCACTGAAAACACGGTTACCCGTGAGGCCGTGCGTTCTTTGTTTGAGCGTAAGGCTTTGATCGAATCAAAGCCCACCAAGGCTGCGCAGGCCGATGAGAATAAGGACAAGGCTTCAAAATTCCGGGATTGGTTTGATTGGCGCGAACCTGCCAAGCGGGCTGCGGGCCATCGAATTCTGGCCTTGTTTCGTGGTGAGCGGGATAAATTTTTAAAGGTATCCATCCGCCCGGAAGAAGATGATGCTTTGGATATTCTGCACCGTAAGCTGGTCCGCTCTAATTCTGCGGCTTCGAAGCAGGTGCAGCTGGCTGCAACCGACAGCTATAAACGGCTGCTTGCTCCGCAGATGGAGACCGAACTGCGCGGGGTGCTGCTGGAAAAGGCCGATACTGAAGCGATCAATATTTTTGCCGCTAATCTGCGTGAAATTCTGCTTGCTCCCCCCTTGGGTGGCAAGCGGGTGCTGGCCCTTGATCCGGGCTTTCGTACCGGGGCCAAGCTGGTTTGCCTTGATGCACAGGGAACCCTGCTGCATAACGATACCATTTACCCGGTTACTTCTGAGGGCAAGAAGAAAGAGGCTGTGCGCATAGTTAGCGGGCTGGTGGAGAAATATGACATCGAAGCCGTGGCTATCGGTAACGGAACAGCCGGACGCGAGACCGAGCAGTTTGTTAAAGAACTGGGCTTGGATAAATCCATTCAGGTGATTATGGTCAATGAATCCGGGGCTTCTGTCTATTCCGCTTCGGAAATAGCCCGTGAGGAATTTCCGGATTACGACATTACTGTGCGCGGGGCGGTTTCCATCGGGCGCAGACTTATGGACCCGCTTGCCGAGTTGGTCAAGATCGATCCTAAATCCATCGGTGTGGGTCAGTATCAGCATGATGTGGACCAAAAGGGCTTGGCTGAAAGCCTTGGCAGGGTGGTTGAATCCTGCGTTAACATGGTCGGTGTGGAATTGAACACTGCCAGCGCAAGGCTGCTGCAATCCGTTTCTGGTTTGGGGCCGGTTTTAGCTACAAATGTGATTAAATTTCGTGAGGAGAACGGTCCGTTCAATTCCCGCCGGGAATTGCTCAAGGTTCCCCGTCTTGGACCCAAGGCTTTTGAGCAATGCGCTGGTTTCCTGCGTATACGCGGGGCCAAGAATCCCTTGGACTGCACAGCTGTTCACCCGGAGCGCTACAAGGCCGTAGCCGGGATTGCCAAAGATCTCGGTGCAGACGTTGCCGAACTTATCAAGTCCGGCGAGTTGCGTGGTAAGGTCAATTTAGAAGATTATGTTTCTGATGATCTGGGTTTGCCTACTCTTGAAGATATCATGAAAGAGTTGGAAAAACCGGGCCGTGATCCGCGTAAGCAGTTCGAAGCTGTGCGTTTTGATGATTCCGTAAAGGAAGTTTCAGATCTGCGCGAAGGCATGATCCTTAACGGTATCGTGACCAACGTCACCGCCTTCGGGGCTTTTGTGGATATCGGGGTGCATCAGGACGGGCTGGCTCATATCAGCCGTCTTGCTGATGAATTTGTGCGCGATCCGGCAACGGTGGTTCATCCGGGGCAGGCCGTAAAGGTTAAGGTCTTGGAAGTTGATATTCAGCGCAAACGTATTTCGCTCAGCATGCGCCAGTCTGATATGTAAAAATAAACCGGGAGCCAGTTTAACTGACTCCCGGTTTTTTAGTTTTTAAAGACCCGGAAGGGTGAGATAGCTTTTTGCCTGCTGCCGTTTTCTACGTTTCTGCATGGTTTTGGGATGTACCCCGAAACGGAAACGACGGATGACACATTCTTTTTCTTTGCAATCGCGGATAGCCTGACGGTCGCCTACAGTACAGGCGAGACAGTGTCTGCGGATAGCCCGAATGCAGGTACGCTGGGATTCCTCGGTTTTGGGTTCACGCAATGCATAAAGAGAGCAGTCGCTGTCCTCACATTCCCTGACAAGCTGCGGGCTGCCGCCCATGCACCACAGGCAGTAGGCCCGTATGGACTGATGAGGATTTCTTTTCCGTTCGCTCAATTGGTTCTCCGTTTATCGCGGCAGAGATTTAATGAGGCAGAAAGCTGCCGTTGGCCGCGAAAGCTCATCTTTACGTAAATCGGGCGTAAAAATAAAGAGCGGATCGGCTTAGAGTGAAAAGTTTTTGTAAGCTCTTGAATAGATGAGTAAAAAAGGCGCATTCCCTTATGGGAGTGCGCCCTTGTTTCTATTTCGTGTCTTTCTTTTCAAAAGTAATGGTTAGCTCTCGTTTGCCCCAATCCTTGGCTGCTTTGGTGTCGAGGCCCATATAAATATCGATTTTGTCGGTCCAGCGCTTGTTCATCTTGTCCTTGACCACATATTCGCCGGAAAGCCCTTCGATTTTAACTTTGGTATTGTGGGTCAGTCCTTTTTGGATCAGATCCCGTGAGACCGCAATGGCTTTCATGCCCGGTTTGAGTTCATCTCCCCATGCGCCCAGAAAAGGGTGGGCTGAAGTTTGGGCAACGTGTGAGGTGTAGGCTGTGGCAGCCACTTTCATGGTTATTTTTTTATCTTCTCCGAAACAGCCGGAGATCAGAAAGAGGGCGGCAATAATCAGTATTAGATTTCTAAATTTTTTCATGGTGATTCCTTTTTTTTGTCCCTTTGGTTACAAAGCGCACTGCCCGTAGTCGTGGTTGTCTTTGAAATTTGAGGCTTCGCGTAGGATTTTTCCTTTGGTGCAGGAATATTCCACATCGGTGACTCTTACCAGAAAATCAAGGTCGTGGGAAACCACCAGCATGGCAATGTCCAGCGATCCCAGAATTTCGATCAGCCTTTCGCGCATGGTCGGATCAAGGTCGTTGGTGGGTTCGTCCAGCACCAGTGCCTGCGGTTCCATGGCTAGCACAGTGGCAAGGGAAACCAGTTTTTTTTCACCGCCGGAAAGACGATAGGAAACCCGGTCTTCGTATCCAGCTAACCCAAGCGTGCAGAGGGTGTACTTTGCAATCTTCTGAGCTTCTTCCGGGGTTTTCCCCAGATTGAGCGGCCCGAAGGCCACGTCTTCCAGTACGGTGGGGCAGAATAGCTGGTCATCTGCCTGTTGGAAAAGCAGCCCCACGCCCTTGCGCAATTCCCGAAAGTCTTGTTCGGATTTCATCTCCCGGTCCATATACCGGATTTGCCCGGATTGCGGTTTGAGCAAGCCCATGATGATGTGCAGCAGGGTGGTTTTGCCTGATCCATTGTGCCCGGTCAGGGAAATTTTTTGTCCCTTGTGCAGTTCGAAATCCACACTTTTGAGGACATCATTTCCGGGATAGGAAAAATTAATATCATGCAGGGAAAATATGGGTGAACTCACAGCAGAACCTCAATTTTATTAAACTCAAGAAAAATAAAAAGTGCGGCGCAGGCCAGAGTGGTGAGCAGCAGGGTCCAGTCTCTTTTGCCTGTGCGGTAGGTGGTCAGGGTGTGGAATGTTCCGGTGAACCCCCGACAGAGCATGGCCTGCCAGACCCGTTGTGCCCGGTCCAGACTGCGGACCAGCAGCATACCCATGAGCCATGCATAGGTGCGGTAGGTTTGCAGGTTTGTGCGGGGTGTAAATGCGCGCATGGTGGCGGCCCTGCGCATGCGGCTGTATTCCATGCTCATCACATGCACGTACCGCCAGCTGAAAAGCAGCAAACGGCAGAGTTTGTCCGGCAGCTTCAGGGACTGCATGCCCGCACCGAGGGTCTGCACCTGCATGGTGGAGATGAGTGCGGTCATGGCAAGGATTACCCCGTTTGATTTCAGGGTGATGATTGCGGTGTAGATGATCCCTCCCAGAGTGGCAGTAAAGGGACCGATGGTGGCTATAGGTTCTCCGGGGCGTGAAAAGGGCAGAAACACCCAAAGGAAAAGAATGAAGAAGTTTACGATGAGCAGTCGCTTGAGCAGAGTTTTAAATTCAAGTTTTGCAGCTAGGGCAAATAGAATTCCTGCAGTAAGGACGCTGGTTGCGGCAGCAAGGTTTGTAACCAGTGCCCCGGCAAGAGAAAAGATCAAAGCGCAGGCCAGCCTGAATCCGGGATTCATGGAATGAATGATAGAGTTGCCGTAGGCAAAAGGTTCCGTTAACTGCTGCAAAAGAGTCTCCTGATTTCGGCTTATTGAAGTAGCATGCATCCACAATCCGTGCAATCTGAAACAACTCTTGAGCTGAGGGCGTAATGGGGCTATATCCAATCGTATATTTTGAATATTAACACTACTCTGGAAGGTCCGCATGAGCAGAAACGCTGAATTGAAAAAGATTGTTGCAGAGGTTGGCGAAGACCTGATCTGGCGTCCGCTTTACGACTTTGAAAATAAGCCTCTTGCAGGTGGTGTCGGGCATGAGATCGACGGTATTGATCCTGAATTCAGGGAACTGGATTTTGCAGGTAAGAGTGTCTGCGATCTGGGCTGTAATATGGGCCATTTTTCTTTTTATGCCCGTGAGCGCGGGGCAAAGGAAGTGGTTGGTTATGATCTTGAATCCAAGGTTGTTGTCGGAGCCAGAAAACTTGCCGAGCTTTATTGCGTGGACAATGTGGATTTTTGTGTTTGTAATTTTGCTTATGACGAACCGGATCGTACCTTCAGCATGGGTATGCTTATCGATATTCTCGGGAAGATCAATATATCAAAAGGCCACATGGCTGCGATCCTTCAAGGGCTTGAAAAACGCAGTGAGTCTGAGATGCTACTCACTTTTCGGCCTGAATATTATGTCAGCAAACACCTTGGCATGACTTCGGATGAGTTTTTGAAAATGTATCCTCAGGCTAAAATTAAGGACGGCATATTCAGTTTATTGGATTTTGCGGTGGATATTTTTGCTGACAATTGGGAGATGGTTTATCTCTCCAAGTCTCTCCCAGATGATAAGCAGTACAAGAATACCGTATATTTTCAGCGCAAGTAATCTTGCCCCTTACGCTGAAGTGATTATTTTATCTTTCTGTTCGGATTTAGTTTTTTTTATAAATATAAAGGATTGAGATGGCGAAAGAAAATACTGAAATGATAGATGTCGAGTTTGTTGTTGAGGAAAAGGATAAGAGAAGTGTTTATGTGCCGGGCATGGCCAAGGATATGATTATCGGCGGTCGTGATTCCGGCAATGTTTTTATTTTTTGCCTAAATGATGAATTGCGTAAATCCATTGCTGCCAAGGTGGCTGAAAAGCTGGATCGTAAATTTGTAGTAGTCAGCCGCAGTGACGGTAATCCGGTGCTGGAGAAACTCGCAGGGGGAGATAATCAGGTTCTGAGTCTGCCGCGCGGGGCCGCCAAGTCCGAGAAGGTCCGCGAGATGCTTAAGAATAACGGCAAGGTCATCTTCATTATGTGTGATTTCATGACCCTGCTCAACGCATCCGACGGGTCTGAAGATGCCCGTGAACAAATTTCACTTATGCTCAACCGTTTTGAGCCAAGTTTCATGGAAGCTGCGCATCACATCGTGCGATCTGATCAGAGCGAAGAAGAGATGTTGCAGGATGTTTTAGATAAAATAGCTATTTAATCCAAATAAAAAGGGGTGGTGATCGAGATCACCACCCCTTTTTATTTGCTACCATCTTAAAGATAAACAAGTCAGGCCGCCGTCCATTTTGCGGAACTCTGACATATCGATGAAATCGGCTTTGAATCCGTTTTTGTCGAGCAGTTCGGCGGTCTTGGGAAATCCTTGCGGGGCGAGCAGCTTCTTACCTAAGTGAAGGCAGTTGGAGCAGTATTCTTCGCCTTGGGGAACGATGATCTTTTTGAATCCGGCGAATTCTTCGCGCTGGGCAAAACGCGCACTCATGATCAGGGTTTCCTCATCAAGGGCGGAAAGCTCTGTTTTGAGATGGGGCATGCCGTTATTAAAGGGCACAGGGACAGTTTTGTAGCCGAATTTAGCAGCAGCTTTAGCGAATTGCTCGCAGCCCTGCGCGTTGGTGCGGTTGTCGATGCCCACGTAAAAGGTCTTGCCCATGAGCAGCACATCTCCACCTTCCATGAGTCCACCATCCTGCATGCGGATGATTGTGTCAGTCTGGTCTGCTATGGCGGTTTCGATTTCATCCACTTCGCCGCGTCTCGACTCGGCTCCGGGGCAGGTCAGGAAAGCGGCGGTTTCGTTGCCGTGGGGGATCATGACCGCAGTGTCTTCCACAAATACGGAATCGGGATACTCTTCCACCGGGGGAAGAATCGTAACGTTGATCCCGGACTGTTTGAAATATTCAATGTAGCCCTTGTGCTGGGCAAGGGTCAGTTCCATGTCCGGGCAGCCGAGGCCTGCTTCGGTCAGTCCCTGTCCGAGATTTTTTGCCGGAGTCCTGACAATTGCTTTGCTGAACATTTTCAGCCTCCTTTACTGGATGGTCGCGTCTTTTTTCTTTTGTTCTTCGGCGATGATGGTCAGCTTGGAACGGATGTAGGCACTGGCGATGTTTCCGGCCTCGTCGTCCTGTTTGGGGGCAAAGGCGGCGATGTCATCAGCTACCTGTTTTTCCATGCGCTCAGATTCCATGAACATAATATAAACCAGCACCAGCGCAGAATCGTTTTCCGTTGTGCCGCTGCAAAGTTCCTCAATCTGATTGCGGGGAACTGTTTCTAGCAGACGTTCGACAAACATGTTGGCCCATTTGTCATAAAGATCGTTAATGGGCGGGATCATGGATTTAATGTTGCGCACCGCGCCTTCGTCAATGTTAGGCATGGTCAGGGCAATGAATTCACCAAGAGCATCTTGGCGAGCTTCTTCGTTGGCAGTGCACTTGTCCATGACTATCTTATAAATATATTTTTTGATTTCTGTTTCCTGCATCTATTTTCTCCCATACGGCAAAATTTCATTAAAAGCTGTTGGATGAATACAAGAAAGGAGCGACTCAGGCAACAGCACCAGTTTCCATAACTTGATTCGTCTCCGGCTTTGGTGCTAAGTCTTCACCGTATCTAGAAAATAAGCGTTTTTGCGGCGCATGAAAATATTTATAGCAGTTAATTTCAGGAGAGAACCACAGATGGTAAATGGTAAAAAAGTTGTAATGGTTATGCCTGCTTACAATGCGGCGTCCACTTTGAAGAAAACTTTGGATGAACTGCCTGCGGATGTCGTGGATGAAATTCTGCTAGTTGATGATTGCAGCCGCGATGATACTGTTTCACAGGCGGAAAAGCTGGGCATCAAGACCGTGGTTCATACCTGTAATACGGGGTATGGAGGAAACCAGAAAACTTGTTACCGCACTGCCCTTGAAATGGGAGCTGATGTGGTGGTCATGGTCCACCCGGATTACCAGTACACCCCGCTGATTATTTCAGCCATGGTTTCGCCCATTGCCTACGGGGTTTTTGATTGCATGCTCGGCTCAAGGATTCTGGGCACCGGAGCGCGTAAGGGCGGCATGCCCCTCTATAAATATATTTCTAACCGGGCTTTGACTTGGTTTCAGAACCTGCTGGTGGGCTACCATCTTTCCGAATACCACACCGGATACCGGGCTTTTTCCCGCGAATTGCTGGAAACACTTCCTCTTGAAAACAACAGCGATGATTTCATCTTTGATAACCAGATGCTCTGCCAGATCATTTATTCCGGCTACGATATCGGGGAAGTAACCTGCCCGACCCGCTATATGGATGACTCTTCATCCATCAGTTTTGCGCGTTCGGTAAAATATGGAATGGGCGTGTTGCGTTGCTCCTGCGAAACATTGGGACACAGGATGGGCTGGCTGAAAAGTGAATTTTTGAAAGACGTTCCTCAAAAAAGACAGACGGGACAGGCAGACTAATCATGGGTATTGCGAAGGCTGGAAATGAAATGAAGAAAGCGTTGATCGCAGCGGCAATTCTCTCCGCGCTGGTGCTCACTGTCTACGGGCAGTGTGGCGGTTTTGAACTGGTTACCTATGATGATACCAGCTACGTGACCAATAATCAGCGAGTCATGCAAGGAATCTCCGCCGAAAATGTCAGCTGGGCTTTCAGCACCTTTCAGCTTTCCAACTATCATCCGCTGACCGTGGTTTCGCATATGTTCGATACTTCCCTGTTCGGGGATTCGGACGGGGCGCGTCATCTGGTCAATGTCTTTTTCCACCTCTGCAATGTGCTGCTGCTTTTCTTTTTTCTGCTTAAGGCTACAAGAGGATTTGAAAAAGACGGATTGATTCCGTCATTCTTTGTGGCGGCCCTTTTTGCTGTGCATCCGGTGCATGTGGAATCTGTAGCATGGGTGGCAGAGAGGAAGGATGTACTTTCCACTTTTTTCTGGCTCAGTGCTATGCACAGCTGGCTGGGCTGGGCAAAAGACAGGAACATGGCATCCTACGGGCTTACTTTTTTCTTCACCGGACTGGGGATTCTGGCTAAACCCATGGTGGTTACTCTGCCTGCTGCACTGGTGCTGTTGGATATCTGGCCGCTCAACCGGGTTGATTTTTCCAAGAATCCCGTGGCGCAGCTTGCTAGGCTGGTTGCGGAGAAGCTTCCTTTGTTCGGGCTTTCCATACTTTCTTCCGTACTGACCGTAATGGCTCAGCAGGGTGGGGGCGCCGTGCAGAGTGTGGAATCTTTCCCCTTGAGCCTGCGTCTTTCCAACGCCCTTGTTTCGTATGTGTCCTACCTCGGAGAACTGGTTGCTCCGCTTAACCTTGCGGTCTTTTATCCTTATCCTCATGAGATTCCTGTCTGGAAGCCTGCACTGGCGGCTTTGTTTATTCTGGCCGTGTCTGGTGTGGCTGTGCGTTTTATCAAGAAATTTCCTCTCGGGGCAATGGGTTGGTTCTGGTACTTGGGAACGCTTGTTCCAGTGATTGGGCTGGTGCAGGTTGGCGATCAGTCCATGGCTGATCGTTATGCTTATATCCCTTTCATGGGGATTTATATGATCATAGCTTTTGGCGCGGCGCGGCTGGTTCGGGAAGGACGTGTGCCCGGAAAGCCGGCAGTTGCAATTGGTTCGGTTCTGGTGGCAGTGCTGCTGGCCGGGGCCTATACTCAGGCCGGACACTGGAAGGATAGCAAATCCCTGTATACCCGTGCGCTGGCAGTGACTGAGAATAACCACCATATGCATTACAACTACGGCAATCTTCTGGAGCGGGAGAAAAATTTCACTGAGGCGGCAAAACATTTCAAGGCTGCTTTTAAGGCCGACCCTTCCCATTACAAGGCTATGACTAGTTTTGCCTCAATCATGAGCCGCAAAGGTGATCCCTATACTGCACTGAATTTGTACCAGCGGGCCTTGCAGATCAATCCGAATTACGCCACAGCGCTCGGTAACAGGGGCATAGTCTACATGCAGCAGGGCAAGTTCGAAGCTGCACTGGCCGACCTGCGCAAAGCTCAGAAGTTTGAACCGCAGCAGCCCAATCATATGATCAATATGGGCCTTCTGTTCTACATGCGTGGTGATAACTCCTCGGCTAAAGAATGGCTGCGCAAGGCTTTGCAGATTGACCCGGACAATAAGATAGCCCGCAAGAATCTGGTTTTGATTCCCTGATTGAGTAATCAAGGTTTTTGACGTATCTCTTTTTAAGGGGGAATAATAGTATTCCTCCTGCGTGCTGTGCTGATGACTTTTCTTGTGCGTTGCGGGCCGTTAATCCTCTTTTGCGTATGGGGTGATGTATGGATTTCTTTCACAACCTCCTGCCTCTGTTCAAAATCATTTTTGTTTTTATCTGTATGCTGGCCGGGATCAGGCTAAGGCTCGGCGTCGGGCCTTCTATTCTGGCCGGGGGCGGGGTGCTGGCTCTGCTCACTTCCATGAAAATTGGGGAGGTGCTCACGGTCAGTGCTGAAGCTTTACGTGATGATAAAACAATTTTTCTGGCATTGATTGTGGCTCTTATCATGATGCTGTCCGGCCTGCTGGAGAAAACCGGGCAGGCGGGAAGGATAATGAATTCACTGACCGGGTACCTAAGAAGTCCTCGGTTACGTTTGGTCTTTTTTCCGGCACTTATCGGTCTGCTACCCATGCCCGGAGGGGCTATTTTCTCCGCGCCCATGATTCAGGAGGCAGCTAACGGTCTTGATGTTTCCGGGCGGGACAAGGTGGTCATCAATTATTGGTTCCGCCATGTTTGGGAGCTGGCATGGCCACTTTATCCGGGTATGATTCTCGCCGCCTCCCTGTGCGGGATGAGTATTTTTGAATATATCGGTTACACCTTTCCCGGTGCGTTTGCCTGCATCGGTCTGGGGTGTTTTTTTTATTTGCGTCCTTCAGTACTGCCTATGGAAAATAACGGTCATGCTGCGGATGTTTCCGGCAATGGGCGGGATTTTAAAAAAGTGCTCAAGGAAGGGCTGCCTCTCATTGTCGCCATTGGTGGGGCTTTTATTTTTGAAACACTGCTGAGCATGGTTTTTCCCGGAATCCCTTTTGAGATCGGGATAATTCTGGCTCTGCTGGCAGCTGTTTTCTGCTGCGTACTGGCTAACTCCGGTTCACTGGGGATTATACGGAGACTGCTCGTTGAGAAGCGGTTTTTGAACATGATCTTCATGATTGTCTGCGTTTTCGTGTTCAAGGATATTCTTGGAGCCTGCGGGGTTGTGGACGAACTGGCCCGCTTGGCCGGAGGGGAAGCCGCACTCATTGCCGCTGCGGTATTTGTTCCTTTTCTGGTCGGTTTTATTGCCGGGATTACACTTGCTTTTGTGGGCGCAGCCATGCCTTTGGTGGTTGGTTTGGTTCAGGCTGCCGGATTACAGGATCAGCTTCCGGCCTGGGCGGTGCTGTGCATGTTTTCCGGGTTTGCCGGGATTATGGCTTCTCCGCTGCATATCTGCTTCCTGCTGACCTGCGAATATTTTAAGGTGGACATGGTTGCTGCATGGAAAAAGGTTGTCATTCCCAGTTTGGTGCTTATGTTGCTCGGAGTGGCGTACTTTTTTGTTTTATTGTAGATCAAAAAATCCCCATAGCGGGTAATATAAAAAAACTTGGAGGAATTAAATATGTCCAATCCCATGGTACTGATGGAAACACCTGAAGGTGAAGTCCTCATTGAACTTTTCGAGAAAGAAGCCCCCAAAACCGTAGCAAACTTTTTGAGCTACGTAGATGACGGTTTTTATGAGGGAACTCTTTTTCACAGAGTTATCAATAATTTCATGATTCAGGGCGGTGGTTTTGACTTCTCCATGAATGAGAAAAAAAACAATGCACCTGTTGAGAACGAAGCTGACAACGGCCTCAAGAACGAACTCGGAACCCTTGCCATGGCCCGCACCATGGACCCCCATTCCGCAACTTCACAGTTCTTTATCAATGTGAAGGACAACGGTTTCCTCGACCATTCCGGCAAGAATCCCCAGGGCTGGGGCTACTGCGTATTCGGTAAGGTTGTCGATGGTATGGAAGCTGTTGAGAAAATCAAGAAAGTAAAGACCGGTTCCTACGGTCCTATGGATGATGTTCCGGTTGATCCCATCAGCATCATTTCCATGAAGCGTTTTGAAGATTAATTGATCAAAACGTATGTGAGCGTTAGTAAAACACCGAAAGGCATTTGCTTTTCGGTGTTTTTTTGTATTTTATTCATGTTATGATACTCTCGGAATAACAGTTTTAAATATATTGTTTTTTTGCTATGTCTGTATTCAAGTGGTGGGAATTGTAATTCCAGAGTAAAAATGATCAGGGGTAAGCATTGGATAATTCAGAATTAACCATCCTCGTTATTGATGATGAGGATTTTGTAAGGGAAACAATCAGCGACTATCTGAGCGACTCCGGCTTCAATATTATTGATGCCGGGGACGGTGAGGAAGGGCTTGAGGTGTTCAGGAAGGAAAAACCTGATGCTGTGCTGGTCGACTTGAATATGCCCAAGGTTGACGGTTTTGAGGTATTGGAAAATGTTTCCTCGGAAAGTCCTGATACGCCCATCATCGTTGTCTCCGGTGCCGGACTCATTCAGGATGCCATCAAGGCTGTTCGGCTGGGAGCATGGGATTTCGTTACCAAGCCTATTGTTGATCTGAATATTCTGGAGCATGCCCTTGGACAGGGGCTTGAACGAGCCTCCTTGATTAAGGAAAATCGCCGCTATAAAGAACATCTTGAAGTCGAAGTAGAGAAAAGGACTGAAGCCCTGCGCAACGAGATTAAGGTCCGGCGCGAGGCTCAGGACGCACTCATGGCTATTCAGGATGAGGTTATTGAAACCCAGAAAGAAGTTATCCTTACCCTTGGCGAAGTTGTGGAAACCCGCTCCAATGAGACCGCCAACCATGTACGCCGTGTTGCTGAACTTTCATACATTCTTGCCCGCCGTTACGGTTTGAGCAAGGAAGAGTCCGATCTGCTGCGCCTTGCCTCACCCATGCATGATGTGGGCAAGATCGGAATTCCCGATACCGTGCTCAACAAGCCCGGACGTTTGACTCCCGAAGAATTTGAACTGATCAAGACTCACACCACCATTGGACACGAAATTTTAAAGCATTCCGAACGCCCTATCATTAAAGCCGCAGCTATTGTGGCTTTTGAACACCATGAATGGTGGAACGGTGAAGGATACCCCCGCAAACTTTCCGGGGATAATATTCATATTTACGGGCGGATCACAGGTATTGTGGATGTTTTTGACGCTTTGGGCAGTGAGCGGGTTTACAAAAAGGCCTGGCCCATTGAGAAGATTCGGGATTATTTTGAAGAAGGTAAGGGTAAGCAGTTTGACCCGCACCTGACCGATCTGTTGTTTGATAATCTTGATGAGATTCTTGAACTGAGACGATCTTTCCCCGACGGTTAATCCTAGCGCAGTTATCCTTCCAGCAGTTTCTCCACCAGTAATGGCTCGGGGTGTTTTTTGTTGCGGGCAAGCCGCAGAGCATCTTTGCGGCATTTGTTGGTGCACACTCCGCAGCCCATGCACTTTTTGGGATCAATGCGCATGCGCTTGTCGCGCAGATTCATGGCCCCGAAGGGGCAGTATTCCATACACTGTCCGCAGCCTATGCATTTGTTCGGTGCCACCACGGCAATGTACCCGGAAGGGATCAGCATGGAACCTTTTCCAATTCCTGCTTCTATGGTTGCGCAGCATCCGGGGCAGCAGTTGCAAATGGCATAGAAGGGACCATATTTACTCTCCGCAAAGCAAACATAATGCACATGACCTTTGGCATTTTTTGTTTCTAGAATTCTTATTGCTTCTTCTTCGCTTATATATCTTGATTTTTCCGGATTATTTTTGACCGTATGGGACGCATGGGGTTCGCCTGCAAATATGCATACTTCCTTTACGGCTGAGGTGTTGTGCTTTGAAGCAGGACAGGGAGATTCAAAAAACGCAATAGGGCTTTTTCCGTGAGGGGACATAATTTCCAGCGCGGAGCTTTTGATCACAATTGCTTTGAGCAGTTTGATCGCTTCATTTGTGGGGATTAGCTTGCCGTTAAATTTTTTAGCAAAGCCGTCCTTGAAATTCAGGATTCGTTTCATGGTTCTCCTTCTTATAGACATAATTATCAGAGCCAGAAAAAATAGTACAGTTTTTCCAGAAGCAACTTCACAATCTACTATGCTTATGCCTATTCTTATTCTGGATGTGATAACATATTCCTGATGAAGTTGAACAGGAGTTGTGAATGGAAATTACAGTACAAAGACACGGGGATACAGTTGTTGTCGGCATGAACGGAAGAATAGACGCTTTCGGGGCCGGGGAACTGGATCGGACCCTTAAAAATATCCTTGCTGATGAGAATCTGGCCTGTGTGGCTTTTGACATGGCGGATGTGCGTTATCTGAGCAGTGCCGGAATTCGCTCCATTGTACGGACCATGAAGATCCTGCATCGCCGTAACGGCGCGCTGGCCTTGTGCGCGATCTGTTCCTACTGCCGCAATGTGCTTGATACCGCTGGAATGACCCGTTCTCTGAATATTTTCCCCTCCCGCAGCGAGGCCATGACTTTCTTGCAATCCGTGCAGTGGGAGCGGCAGGCCCTTGAGAATTGGGAAAGTTTGGAAACAGCTGATTCCCCTATCGGTAAATTCAGGTTCGTACCCGGCGAAAATTCCCCGGCAGACCTGAAGGTGATCGGTTCCGTTGCTGATATTTTTCATTCGCGGGTGGATGAGGCGCGCATATTTTCCCGCCATTTTTCCCAGACTGAATATTCCATCGGTGTGGGCGGACTTGGTGAGGTCCCGGACGATTATATGAAGGTGCTGGGGTCCATGATTACCATCGGCGGGACCATGGCCTGGCTGCCTACGGACGGGCATGATCTTGCTGATTTTCTTGTGCCCCGCAACGATACCGGATCGGTGATGATCCGCACCCCTTTCAATTTGACCCTCTCCGGTGGATTTAATGAATACATTATGTTTGAATCCACAGAAGAGGGCGGGACCACTCTGGACAGGCTCTATCGCGGACTTTTTTTGCTTTCCCGGCGCAGGCGCAGGGATTTCAAGGGCGTTCTCGGAGTAGCTGCATGGATGCAGACCAGTGAGCTTATGGCCGGTACCATGATGCGTTCTCCGGTGCGTGAATTCGCTCCTGAAAACAAGAAGGCCATCACTGATCCGGCCAACAGTGACGAGTGGTTTAAGCGGGATGTGCTGCCGCGTCACCGGGATGTTACCTGCCTGACTTGCGGGGTGGGAGTGGATCTTTCCTGTGACCTCTCCGTTTATGATCAGTCCGGGCTTTATACCGCCTTTTATATTGATCCGGCCACTGCCGGGGATCGCGGCCATATTCTCAACAATCATGCCGCTGTCTTTGAACAAGTCCATATGCCTGAAAAAATGGTCTGCCTTGATAAAATGGTCCGCGATGTTTCTGCTAAAGCCGAGTTCAAGGATATGCGTAAACTGCGCGATAACAGCCGCGTGACCCGTGCTTTTCTGGGAGTGAGCTATATTCGCAAGCTGGCCCGTGACAATGCCGGATGGCAGGGCACTGCTGAGGTCCCGGTCAGCCGGACCATTGCGGAGAAACGTTATCGGGAGGAAGCTGAATTTCCCCTTGTTCCGCAAAAGCGTGAGGCTGAACTTAACAAATTTCAGCGATTCCTCGAGGCCCAGCAGGACAAGCTGGGCGGAAAAGATTGATGATAAAGCACTGTCTGCGGTTCTGCGCTTGCGGTGTGCTGCGAAATGGCTTGCTATTAAATAAGGTCGATCTTTGTGAAGATTCCAGTTGCTTGTGCCTTCCGGTTACGGGTAGATAATAAAAAAGATCAAATGTTCATATTATGATGAATTTCAAGGAGGATATATGTGGTTTCGTTTGATAAGCAGCCTGCTTGCAGTGCTTATTTTGTCCGTGCCGGTTTTTGCCGGGGAGAAAGCGATCAAGATCGGGGTGCTTTATAATCTCACCGGAGGAATGGCTGCCATTGACCGACCCGGACTGCGTGGCATGGAGCTGGCCAAGGATATCATCAATTCCGGCGGTGGAATTATGGGCCGTAAGTTAAACCTCGTGGTTTCCGACTGCCGTTCCGATCTCGATTCTGCGGCAATGGCTTCCGAAGCTCTTGCCGAGCAGGATGATATGGTGGCTGTCATCGGGCTGAACGATACCGATTATGTCATGGCTTCGGCCCCGGCCATCACCGCAAAGGGTACTATCTTTATTACTGCCGGGGCGACCATGCAGAATCTGCCCTACATGTACGGAAAGAATTTTTTTATGACCGCCTTCGGGGACAACATGCAGGCTCGCGCTGTAGCCAAGTTCGCCAAACGCAGGCTGGAAACCTCCCGTTGCTTTGTGGGGACCGATATTTCCAATGAATTTACCAAGACTCTTTCCAAGTATTTCAAGCGTCGTTACCGCAAGTATGGCGGAACTGTTGTGGATGAGATCTGGTACAGTTCCGGTGATGGCAAATATCCTCTACCCAAGGGTGATGATAATAGCCCGGACCTGATTTTTATGTCCTCTATTCCGCCGGATGCGGCCAACTATGTTGCCGCGGCCCGTAAGGCTGGATTTAATCAGCCCATTGTTTCCGGTGACGGATTTGATACTCCGGGGCTGCGTGATATCCCTGCGGAATTTGCCCATGACATCTATTTCGCCACCCATGTGGCCCTTGATAATCCGGACCCAATGGTTCAGGAATTTGTGGATAGTTATGAGCGTATGTTCGGGGTCCGTCCGGAATCCGGTTTTGCCGCCCTCGGCTATGATACGGTCATGCTGCTGGCTCAGGCCATTGAAAAGGCCGGGATAGTTAAATCCGAAGCCGTGCGCGAAGCTCTTTCCAAGACTTCCGGTTTCAAGGGAGTTACCGGGGAATTCTACTATCCTGAAGGGATAAGGGTTCCCATGAAAAGCGTGGATATCGTGAAATACCAGAACGGTACATTTTCCTTTGTGGAGCAAATTTCCCCTAATTAACGCTGCTTTTTCAGGGCAGCAATATGGAGCAGTTTATGGAATTCAGTATTATTACCGAACCGGCGTCCGCTTGGTCTGCGGATGCGGTCATCTTTTTTGCTTTCAAAGATTCTGATGAATATCTTCCCGGCTTTTCTTCATGGATGGCTTCAGATGCCGACTGGGTTGCCGGATCTCCCGCCTTGGGTGATTTTTCCGGGGAACTGGGCAGTTCCGCAGTTATCTACGGCTCCGGCTCATCCGTACAGCGGGTGTTGCTGGTGGGTCTGGGTGAGGAAGAAGAATTCGGAGTGGAAAAATTTCTGCAAGCAGTCAGTTCTGCTTTCCAGAAATGCCGGGAACTGAAATTTCGTACCGTGGGTGCCCCGCTTCCCGCATTTGAAGGGATAGTACTTGAAGACAAGCTTGAACATTTTATGGTTGCCGCCATAGAGGGACTTTATTCCTTTGATGAATTCAAGAGTAAAAAGGATGATAAAAAGGATCTGCCGGAAACAGTGCGTTTTCTGACTGAAGAAGAGCCCCCGGCCCATCTAGCTGAAATGCTCGCTAAAGGACAGGCCGTGGGACAGGGTGTGGGGTATGCCCGTGATCTGGTCAACCTGCCGCCTAACATTGCTACTCCGGTCTACCTCGCTGATGAAGCAAAAAAAATGGCCAAGGAATACGGTTTCAAGTTCAAGGTCATGAAACGTAAGGAAATCATCGACAAGGGTATGGGTGCCTATGCTTCCGTGTTCAAAGGTTCCAGCGACGAGCCTCGGATGATTACCCTTGAGTATTGCCCCAAGGACCGGGAAGGACAGAAGCCGCTGGTGCTGGTAGGTAAGGGTGTGACTTTTGATACCGGAGGAATATCCCTCAAGCCCACCGGATTCATCGAAGATATGAAGTGCGACATGGCCGGGGCTGCGGCTATACTCGGTTTTTTCAGGGCCATCGGAGAAATTAAGCCGGACCTGCCTATTGTGGGACTTCTGCCCTGTGCTGACAATATGCCTGATGCTTCCGCGACCCGTCCGGGAGAAGTTGTAACTTCATTTTCCGGCAAGACCATTGAAATTTTGAATACCGATGCTGAAGGGCGGCTGTTGCTCTGCGATGCATTGGCTTATTCCGCGCAGTTTGAACCTGCGGCAATCATCGACCTCGCCACCCTGACCGGGGGCTGCATTGTGGCCTTCGGCTGGAATGTGGCTGCGGTAATGGACAATTCCCCCATGATGCAGGAGTTGGTCCTTGAGTCAGGTAAGCGGGTAGGGGAACGGTTCTGGCCTATGCCGCTCTGGGATATTTATAAAGAGGAACTTAAGAGTGAAGTGGCCGATCTCAAGAATGTCGGTTCCCGCGAGGGCATGACCATCCATGCCGGAATGTTCCTTAAGGAGTTCGTACCGGAAGACACCCCGTGGGCGCATCTGGATATTGCCGGTCCGGCTTGGCGCAAGAAAAAGTCTCCTGCGGGATCAGCCGGGGGAACCGGATTCGGTGTACGCACGCTGGTTGAGCTTGCGGAGCGGATTGATCTGGAAGATATGTAGGATTATGTTCTCAGCAACATCATTTGACTGGTATTCAATATGCCGGGAGTTCAATACTTTCCGTAGTTGTATGTAATTTAAATCAGTTATGACTGTTTAGGCTTTTTTAAAACTTGCTCTTTTTGCAGAAGTCCTTACCATGTAGACAGGTAAGGGCGTAATCAATATAAGCAATTGTCTTTTAAAAAGGTGCTCAAGTGTCACGTTTATTAACATCTTTTTGGTCCGGAGCTGGACGTGTTTTGGATCTTTACGGGATTAATACCCATATTGATTATATGCGTATTCGTTCTAAGAGAGACAAGCGTTCAGATGATCAAAAGCTTGCTGGTGACATGGAAAAGGTTGCTGGCGATCTACATGCTGTTTTAAACCGTTCCGATTCAGGAAATTCAAATGCCAGAGTCAGATAAAGATAGATCTGATCAGAGCGAAAGTGCTCCTGAAAAGATTTATGTGTCTCCTGAAGTAGAGCCGGAAGTAAAAGAATCAAAGCAAAAAAATGTTTTGGTTTCTCAGCAATATTGTGGGCCTCTTCCTCCACCGCAAATGCTCAAGGATTATGAACAGGTTGTTCCCGGACTAGCTGAATCATTGACTCAGAGTTTTATTAAAGAAGGCGATCATCGTCGGGAGCTTGAGCGGAAAGCCCATGAACTTGACGAGCTTTATGTTCGTGCTTCCATCAAAGATAGTTCTCGTGGTTCTTTTCTTGGATTTATCCTTTGTGCCATGGCTATTGCCGGAGGTGTTTACGCCGCGGTGAGCGGAGCACAGGTTGCAGGAAGTATTATTGGTTTTTCAGGGATGGCAGGACTTGTGGTCGCGTTTAAGAGTGGGATTAAAGTTGCACAGAGTTCTTCTGTAGAGCGGAATGAAATAGGCTCTGATCAATCTGAAGAATAGTTTTTATCTTTTTTAAGTAATCAAGGCCCTTAGAAATACTTTTCTGGGGGCTTTTCTTGGGTAAAATATATTCCCAGTTTTTTGAATTAGGGAGGTATTTTCCTAATTATGGTGCAGTATTTCACCTTGCAGTCCACGCGTATCCATGCAAGCTTCACTTTTTTGCGATGACAAAATCGCAACGGCAAGATCACGTGGTTTATTAAAATTCAAATATTCAAGCTTATAGGAGCACGCACATGGCAAAAGCATCTGCCCGCCATCTTTTGGTTAGTGATGAACAAACCTGTCTGGACCTGAAAAAACAAATTCAAGACGGCGCAGATTTTGGTGAACTGGCAAAAAAACACTCTAGCTGCCCTTCTGGACAGCGCGGCGGAGATCTAGGTGAGTTCCGCCCCGGCCAGATGGTCCCGGAATTTGACACCGTTGTCTTCAATGAAGCAGTTGGTGAAGTTCATGGCCCGGTAAAAACACAGTTCGGTTACCACCTGCTGGAAATCACAAGCCGCGAAGACTAAACAACTATTCACCGTTGTAACTTTAAAGCCCCGACTTAGTGGTATGCCCCCCATTGGGGGGACAAGGTAAGATAGCCCGTTTAGGCTAACGAACCTTCCACCTGATGGGGCTTTTTCTTTTTTGGGTTACACACTTTCCTCAGCAAAAATCTCTTCGATCCGCTCACACGGACATCCCGACCCGAGCAGTAGTTGCAGGAGCAGGGTTGCTTTGAGAGCGGAGAGTCCTCCTGCGATGATTGCTCCTTTCTGCTTTAGGTCTGCGGCTCCTCCGGGATAGGCGTAGATGGGCCAGACTCCTCCTTCTACGCAACGGGTGCAGAGTACTACCGGGATTCCGGCAGCTATGCATTTTTCTACTCCGGGGACTGCTCCGGGAGGGACGTTCCCCGCTCCGAAACCTTCGAGCACAATTCCTTTTGCCCCGCTTTCTATGAGATTTTCCAGAATAGTTGAGTCCATGCCCGGATGGCAGCCCACCAGATGGACCTTGTCAGCCATCGCGTTAACCGGGAAATCCAGCCTTGGTCTGCGTCCTGGTTTAGCTCTAGTCAGGATTACTGATTCTCCGGCGATAAAGCCGATTCTCCCGGTATTTTGCCCGATAAAGGGGTCCACATTCAGGGAGCTGGATTTGATGGCATTCTTGGCGGCGAAAAGTTTGTCAGCCATCTGGATGATGACATCGGTGCCTTCCGGTGGGGGCAGCAGGCAGGTGCGCACTGCGTCTACTAGATTGCGTATGCCGTCGTAACCGGATTCATTGAAATAGCGCATGGCCCCGGTAAGGATGACTGGCTTTGGTGAACGCACGGTCAAGTCCAGCACGTAGGCTGTTTCAGCCATGAGGTCGGTGCCGTGTAGGATGACCGCGCCCAGAACCTGCTCTTCGCTAAGGAAGGCTTCAACATCATGGGCCAGTTTGAGCATTCTATCCGGGCACATGTGCGGGCTGGGAATATCTGACCAGAGTATGGGACGGATTTTGATATCATGCCCGTCCGGGGTGACCTCGTTAAGCAGCTTGGTGAAATTGTCGTCCGGGACAACACCTCCGGCATCGGGCTTTTCGCTCATGCCGATGGTGCCCCCAGTGAAAATGAGGACGACCTCGCCTGAAATATTATTTGAACCCATCTTGCTCTCCGTAAAAATATCGTCTTGAAAAATCTGGTATCTCATGAAGCTTTGAATAGCAATAAATCCGGGTAACGGTGCAACAACAGGATTAATAAAAATTGCATGTTATTATGAACCGGGTGTGGTATGGTAAAACCATGTTTGTGGATTTATTGCTTTGGAGGGTACTTCAAGCGTGGTGGTTTTAGAAGGATATATCATGCCGGGTATCGAGTTTTTGGCTCAGGATTATCCTGGGGTAGTGGTCGGCCTTGATGAGAATAAGCGTATCGTATTCATTGGCGGTAAAGAAGCGGCGGTTGTCTCCGGGCAGCTGACGGCTGGGGAATATCTTGACTCTTCCGCTTCTGTTCCTTTGATGAAGTATCTTGGCAGGTTTGCCGATATGGTTGTGGCGGATGATCCTGAGCTGGTTGGAAGTTTTGAGTCTATTACTGACGCTGGCGTGATTCTATGGAAGGGTCTTTTTCATGATGATTCCGGCAATATTGTTCTCAAAGGACATGTGCATGCTAGCCGCAATGATTTTGATGATTCCGCAGTCGCGGAAACGCAGGGAAAGGATAAAATACTGGCAACCCTTTTAAGCAATCTTCCGGGAATGGCTTATCGCTGTCAAAATGATGTTGACTGGACTATGGATTTTGTCAGCGAAGGCTGCTTTGAGCTGACTGGATATCAGCCGGATTCCTTGGTGGCTAATCGTGATATTTCTTATTCTGATCTTATTCTCCCCCAATATCAGGCTCATGTCTGGGAATGCGTACAAGAAGCTGTTCAGGACCGGGAGCCTTTTGAAATGATCTATAAGATCAGGACTTCTTCCGGTGAGGAAAAATGGGTTTGGGAAAAGGGCGTAGACTCTGGGGGCGAAGGAGGTGGAGTGGTTCTTGAAGGTTTTATCACCGATGTTACCCCACTTATGCTGGCCGAGCAGGCCCTGCACCAGAGTGAAGAGCGTTACAGGCTTATGGCTGAGAAGACCGGACAGATGGTATATGACCTGAATATTGAAACAGGGGAAATCGTCTGGTCGGGAGCGGTTGTAGAAATAACCGGGGTTGAGGAACATGAGTTTCAGTCCGTGAATCTTGAGGGATGGAAAGATAAAATCCATCCTGATGACCGCAGGGCGGTCCTTGAGGAGCTTGAAAAGTGCATTGATGAAGGGCAGCCCTTTGTCTCTGTGTACAGGTTCAGGCGTAAGAACGGTAGTTATCTTTATGTTGAGGATGAAGGCAGTTTCTTGATGAATACGCGTGGAACTCCAGTGCGTATGGTTGGAGTGTTGCGTGATTACTCCCACAAGATGAAAGTTCAGGAACTGATGATCCAGACTGAGAAAATGACAACTGTAGCCAGTCTTTCCGCAGGTATGGCCCATGAGATTAACAACCCTCTGGGTATAGTGACCCAATCGGCTCAAAATATTGAACGCAGGTTGTCTCTGGACCTGCCCGGCAATATTGAAGTAGCGGATAAGATTGGGATTTCTTTGGAATTGATTCGTAAATATCTTGAGGAACGTAAAATTCTGACCATGGTGGAGGAGATCAAGGAAGCCGGAACCCGGGCGGCCAAGGTCATTGTGAATATGCTTAATTTTAGCCGTAAGTCAGGGGATAAAAAGGACTTTTGTTCTATTGACGATATTGTTGAGCGGGCTATGGAAACAGTTGATGCGGAACTATGCACAGAAGAAGGGTGTGATTTTCGCAAGATAAATTTTGTGAAGGATTTTCAGGCGGGATTGCCACATGTGCTTTGCTACTCAAGAGAATTGGAGCAGGTGCTACTCAATCTTATGCGTAATTCCGCACAATCTCTGATTGATGGCGGATGTTCGGAAGACAGTCCCCGCATAGCGATCAGAGCATATTGCAATAATGCCTATCTGACTATCGAAGTTGAGGATAATGGCCCAGGCATGGACAGATTCACCCGTAAGAAGGCTTTTGAACCTTTTTTCAGCACCCGAGCAGAAGGGGGCAGCGGGCTGGGGTTGTCGATGGCTTATTTTGTTATTACCCGTAATCATGGCGGAACCATCAGAATTGATTCCGAACCGGACAAAGGCACCAAATTTACCATCCAGCTGCCTCGGGGTTCGGTTTCGGATATATTTTCTCAGGGACTTGTTTAGCAGGCCGGGAAAGGGAAAGATGACGCCAAAGGGAAGTTTGGCAGAAAAGGGAAAGCCGGGGTAATCTTTAAAAAGATTACCCCGGCTTTAATTTTTAATATGGTAATTCAGCTTACTTCTGGCCTTTGGCTTTGAGCTGCTTACCGCGGGACATATGGCGTTTGGAGGCGGACAGTTCCACCTTACGCAGACGGATTGATTCGGGAGTAACCTCAATCAGCTCATCATCCCTGATGAAGTGCATTGCACGTTCAAGAGTCATGGGACGGATGGGGGTCAGAATTACAGCCTCATCCTTACCGGAAGCACGCATGTTACTGAGCTTTTTCTCTTTGGAAGGGTTAATGTTGATGTCATTATCCCTGTTGTGCTCACCTACAATCATACCTTCGTAGATAGGATCGCCGGGTTCGATAAAAAGTTCGCCGCGCGGTTCAAGGTTGAAGATGGCGTAAGCTACGCCCTTACCTGCGCGGTCAGCAACGAGAGAACCGGTGTAGCGGGAGGGGAAGTCCCCACGGTAAGGTTCGTAACCCGCGAAAAGGGAGTTCATGATTCCGGTACCCTTGGTATCGGTCAGGAATTCATCGCGGTAACCGATGAGCGCGCGTGAAGGTGCGGAAAATTCCATGCGTACACGGCCTTTTCCGTTATTGACCAAGTTGGTCATTTTACCCTTACGGGTGGAAAGTTTTTCAGTGACTACGCCGAGGAAAGCTTCTTCACAATCAATGAAGACCTGTTCCATAGGCTCAAGTTTCTGTCCGCCTTCTTTCTTAAAGATAACTTCAGGACGGCCTACAGAAAGTTCGAATCCTTCGCGGCGCATGGTTTCAATAAGGATAGCAAGCTGGAATTCGCCACGTCCCTTGACGATGAAGCTGTCCTTTTCTTCACTTTCCTCAATTTTTACAGCGACGTTAAGAAGGGTTTCCTTGTGCAGTCTTTCGCGGATTCTGGAAGACTGGACCAGTTTACCTTCAAGGCCTGCCATGGGTGAGGTATTGATGGTGAAGCGCATGGAAACAGTTGGTTCATCAACTGTGATGCGGGGCAGGGCTTTCGGTGCTTCCTTAGTGCAGATGGTGTCGCCGATGGTGATTTCTTCGATGCCGGAAACAACAACAATGTCACCGGGGTTGGCGATATCGGTTTCTACAAAGGTAAGTCCGTCATAGGTCTGAATCTTGGTAAGACGCAGGGATACGTTCTCACCTTGCTCATTAATGCAGGTCAGGGGTTCGTTCTGCTTGGCACTGCCGTGGATGACTTTACCGATAGCCAGACGTCCGAGGTAGTCGGAGTAGCCGAGATCGGAAACCAGCATCTGGAAGGGCTCTGTCTCATTATAAGAAGGACCGGGAACCTGATCAACGACCATATCCATAAGCGGGTGCAGGTTTTCGCCTTTTTCTTCAAGGGTTTCCTGAGCAATACCGTCACGGCCGATAGCGTAGAGCAGGGGAAATTCGAGCTGTTCTTCATTGGCATCAAGGTCGATGAAGAGGTCGTATACTTCGTCAAGTACTTCGTCCGGACGGGCATCCGCACGGTCGATTTTGTTGACTACAACGATAATTTTGAGGCCGGCTTCAAGGGCTTTCTTGAGTACGAAGCGGGTCTGGGGCAGAGGACCTTCAGATGCGTCGACCAACAGGATGGCACCGTCAGCCATGGACAGGGAACGTTCAACTTCGCCACCGAAGTCGGCGTGACCGGGGGTATCAATGATGTTGATCTTGATGCCTTTCCAGTCAACGGCGCAGTTTTTGGCAGCAATGGTGATGCCGCGTTCACGCTCAAGGTCCATGCTGTCCATGAGGCGGTCATCAACTTCCTGACCTTCACGGAACAGCCCGCTCTGTTTAAACATACCGTCAACCAAAGTGGTTTTACCATGGTCAACGTGTGCTATGATAGCTATATTTCTAATTTTTTCGTTTTGGATAAGATTAGTCACGGATTCCTCCGGCGCCGGAGATTTGCCAAAAAAAAATCCCCTGCATGGGGGATGCAGTGCTCAAACGGGGGCAAAATTCTCAGCGGCTGGTTAAAGTAGGGATAAGGAGACGTTAGTTAGGGTATATTAGAGCGGCTGGCAAGAGAAAAAATGGGCTTTCATGTAACATTTTGAAGATTTTTTTGTTTTGCAGCAGGGCTTGTTTTTCAACTGCGGTCCCTGTATCAGTTGCAGCCCGATATGAATTACTTTATGTAGTGTGCATAAATTGAAGGAGCGCATATGCCTGAGAAAGATTTACGAGTGGAACTGTTGTCCATGACTCCCAACGGATTGGAGCTGCTTTATGCCGCATTCCGTCAGTGTTACCATGCCGGATTTGTGGCTGATATGTGGCCCCGGCTTTTGAATGGTGAAGTTGAAAAGGAAAAGCAGGCGGAATTTGTTTCCAAGATTCTTGAGTCCGGCCATGACAGTCCCATTGAGCACGTAAGCTTTACTTTTGCCGTGGAAGGGATTTCCCGGGCCTGTTCCCATCAGATAGTGCGTCATCGTATTGCTTCATATTCCCAGCAGAGTCAGCGTTACGTTGCTGAAAATGACATGGACTACATCATTCCCCCCGCAATTGCCAAGATTCCCGAAGCACGGGAGCGTTTTGAGAAATTTATGGATGAAGTGGGCAGTGCTTATAAAGATCTACGCGAAATACTGGTCGAGGCCGGACGCGAAGCCAAAGCTAACGAGGATGCCCGTTTTGTACTGCCGCAGGCTGCGGAAACCAAGATTGTTATAACTATGAATTGCCGTTCCCTCATGCACTTCTTTAATCTGCGCTGCTGTCAGCGTGCTCAGTGGGAAGTCCGTAAGATGGCCGATAAGATGCTTAATATCTGTAAGGAAGAGTTTCCGGCAATTTTTCGCCATGGCGGAGCTAGCTGTGAGCAACTGGGGTACTGTCCTGAAGCAGACAGGTTCGCCTGTGGTCGATATCCGACCTTGAAGCAGCTCACTAAAAGTGAGTGAGTCACTACATTATATAATATATCCACGTAGAGCCCTTGTTTAGAGTGTTTTTCTAAATTTAGATTCAGCAGTTTTTGCTTTAAGCCCGTCCATAATTTGGGGACGGGCTTTTTTTTATTCTGAATTCGTCTGAAATCGGGTGAAATTGGCTAAAACCGGGATAAATGCGCAAAAATCAGACGTAAACAGTGTCAGGGGGCTTTTTGAGGAGGGGCGGTAGATTTTTAGGTGCTGAAAATAAGCAATTAGTGAGCAACTGCTGATTCGGCTGAAAGTTCTTTTTTTCACGACATGCATAAGTTTGTCCGTGTATATGCTTATATTCCCAGTAACTTTATTGCGGCAGGAGGGCTAGGTCTTTTGGGTTTGATTGTTTGATCAATCATTGAACTTTTTCCGGTTCTCCTGTCAGTAACTGCTGGAGATGGAAATCCTTTATTCATGGGGGTTGAGTGGTGTCAAGTTATAAAAAAATGTGTTATTTTGGGGTGTTGGTTGTTGTTCTAAAGTTGAGTGCTCCTGAACCCTTTAGTTTACAGGGTTTAGCGGTAGGTAGTATCGGTGATGATATTTATAAACACTTGATGTTTTTTTTGTTATTTTTGGGAAATTTATTAAAATTAGATGTTTACGTTCTTTTTGTTGTTCAAAGTTTAAAAAGTTCATATTTAAAATAATGAGTAAGAAGAAATGCAACAATGAGGGAAAAGAGGAAATTGTACAGAATATGGAGTTTTTTTTGATTTTTGCTGTGGAAAAAGTTTTCCACAGCTGTGGAAAAAGATATTGATAACAGTGGTCATGCTTGTAATTACGGCCTTTAACGAGTTTTTTGTCCATTTTACATAATTGCTTGTCTTAGAGGAAAAAGCTTTAAAAACAATAGCTTAAGTTGTAGATAACAATCCAGCGGTCATTGGAGGTGTACAGCTTTATCAAGAGTTGATGGCAACACTCTCTTTGGCTTAGTTAACCCAACATGATGAGAGACAGCTGGAATAAAATTCTAAAATTTCTTGAGAAGGGACTGAACCCCGGTCTGTACAAAGTATGGATCAAGCCCTTGAAAGCCGAGGTCAGCAGCAATACAATTAAATTGTATGCTCCTAATGACTTTGTGGCAGCCTGGGTAAGGGACCGTCTCATGGACAACATCAAAGAAGCTGGCGAGCAGGTTCTCGGCACCAGCCCCAAGGTGGAGATTGGGGTTAGGAAGTCCGTAGAGAAGCCCGCGGTCAAGGCTAAACCAAGACCTGCGGCAGTTCGTCCGGTACAGACAAGCATGGGACTTCCCATGATGTCTTCCGCGGTGGTTAATACTCGTTTTCCCCGTTGGCGTTTTTCTTTTGACGATTTCATAATCGGTGAGTCCAACAGACTTGCCTGCGCCGCGTCCAGAAGTCTCTGTGATAACTCCCTGCCCGGAGATCAACTCTTCATGAGTTCTGCTCCCGGTCTAGGAAAGACTCATCTGCTGCATTCAATAGGTCAAAACCTTTGTGCTTCCAGCAATAAGAAGCACATTTCTATTGCCTGTCTTACAGCGGAAGAGTTTGCAAACAGAATGGTTCTGGCTCTTAAAGCCGGTGAAATTTCCCGTTTCAAATCCGAATTCAGGGACAATGTGGATTGCCTGCTTCTGGAAGATATTCATTTCTTTCAGGGTAAGCAAAAGATGCAGGACGAGATTCTGGAAACCCTGAAGAGCCTGCAATTGCGTGGTTCCAAAGTGGTTATGACCAGTTCCTTCCTGCCCCGCGAACTGGAGAAGGTCGATCAGCAGTTGGTTTCCCGTTTTAGTTCGGGACTGCTGGCACTTATTTCCACTCCTGATTTCGAGACCAGAAAGAGAATAGTTGAAAGCAAGGCCACACGACTTGGAACCCAGGTTCCGAATTCAATTTCTGAACTCTTGGCGGACCGTATTACCACAGATGTAAGACAGCTTGAAAGCTGCTTGCAGAACCTAGTGCTCAAGGCAAGACTGCTCAACCGTGATGTTTCGCAGGAACTGGCCTGGCAGGTATTGGAAAATTATTCCATTGCCAAGGCCGCGCCCAGCTATGATTCCATTGTGGATCATATCTGCCGTTCCTACGAACTTTCACCTGAACAGTTGCGCTCTAAAAGCCGTAAACGCCAGATTGTACTGGCCAGAAACACCGCTTTCTTCCTCGCCCGCAAACATACCGAACTTTCCCTCAAGGATATCGGGACCAGACTGGGCCGCAGACATTCTACCGTAATCAAAGGTATCACTAATATAGAACGTGAAATTTCCCTGCAAACTCCTCTTGGAAGGCAGTTGCAGGATACAATGGACCGTCTGACTCCTTAGTCAGACAGCCTATTAAGAACCATTTGCGCATCTGATATTTTCTAGGCCGTCTGCCAAGTTAACTGGTAGATATTTTCTTTTGTGTAGGATGGTTAGCGTTTTTAAATTTCCGAAAAAGAGTGACAGCATAAAGCTGTTTGCTCTTTTTCGGGTTTGAGGATATTCCTTGCAACCGGTTCGTAGATGTCTTTGGACGGCCTTTTGGGGGCCTTAATTGCAGAGGTAGGAAATGAATTCCAATGTATGGAGCTCCATAAAGAAGAAGCTTCTTGTGCGCATCAACCCTGTGTTGGTCAGGGTTTGGGTCGAGCCGTTGTCTGCACGCTATGAAGATGGCGTGGTTCAACTGATCGCTCCTAACGAGTTCGTAATGAAATGGGTGCAGGAGCATCTTCTTGATCGTATTCAGGATGCAGCACAGGAAGTGCTTGAGACCAAGGTCGGGGTAACCATTGATTTGGAAAGCGGTAGGGCGGAGAGTTCTCGGGAGTTCATTTCCGATGTGACTGCCTATTATGCCGCTGAGGACATTCTGAGCAGCATCAACAGGCTGACCGGAATTGTACGCAGTGTAAAGCCGGTGGATTTCAGTGAAACTGATCTCGAAGCCGAAGCCGCTGAGGTTACTCAGGAGTTGGAAGTACAGACATTTGATTCCATTCTTGATGCTGTGCTGGAAGCTTTTGCGGTTTCCTTCCGTGAATTGATGCAGCAGGAAAACGAACATGCTGTATTGGCTCGTCGGGCTCTTTATTACCTCTGCTTCCGCTATGGCATTCCTGCCGAGGAAGTGGCTTTGAACATGGACTGCACGGTTTCCGAAGTTCGTGAGGGCGCAAAGGTGCTCGAAGGCGAAATTTCCGATGCAATTGATAATGGCGAAGACCTCGACGAACTCCTCCTGAGGATCTTCCAGAAATAACAAATTTTTTTTATAAGTGAATAATCAAAACGGCAGCCCGCGAGGACTGCCGTTTTTTTATGCAAAGCTTATTAAAAGGTTTTGGGATTCTTAAACCCTTTTGCAAAAGGGTTTGAGGCTTCCGGCAGGGCCGCCGGAGGCATCACAATCCTGTTTTCAATACAATATCAGTAATGGGACCGCGCGAGCGTTCGCCTTTGAGGACCATGTGCGCGTATTCTTTGTTGTTGCGCAGTTTTTTGACCACCCAGTTCAGACCGTTGTTGCTTTCGTTGAGATAAGGGTTGTCCACCTGTCGGGTATCACCAAGGCAGATGCATTTTACCCCTTCGCCCATGCGGGTAAGCAGCGAACGAACCTCGGAACGGGACATGTTCTGCATTTCATCAATGATGACCACGCAGTTCTCAAGGTTCATACCCCTAATATAGGCAATGGGCAGGATTTCGAATTTCTTCTGATTGAAGCGGAATTTGTCGGAATCCGTATCCATGAAAATGCGGTTGGCCGGACGCTGTTCATGTAGCTTCACGGTCAGATCGCGCACGTAACGTACATACGGCAGCATCTTTTCTTCCACTGTTCCGGGCAGGAAGCCCATCTTGGCCCCGATTTCCCAGATGGGTTTGACCAGATAGACCTTATCAAAGGGATTATCCTTCTTTTCCAGCGCAAGATAAAGGGCGGAAGCCAGAGCCAGAAAGGTTTTCCCGTACCCGGCTTCGGACTGGACTGAGACAAGGTTGATTTCGTTGTTAAGCATCAATTCAAGGGCGAGGTTCTGGTAGATATTGCGAGGCTTCACGCCCCAGACTTCGTGGGTGTAGGAAATGGTCTTGTTTTCCTTGTTGCCGTAAAAGACCGGATTGCCATTTTCCCAGCGGAAACTATTCACGTAGGGAGTTTGCCCTTCATCCACAAATCCGGTGTACATCTGGGAATCAGATCGGAACGGATCAGAATCTTTGTATTCTTCGCAAGTTAAATTGTAGATTCCCGCTTTGATTTGCAGGATTCGGTCATTGGTGACCAGTATAGGGGATTCGATGGCGGCGTTAAGGGTTTCTTTGAGGATGCGGTCATCCGGGGTTAGATCACCAAGGTTTTCCGCAAACTCAGGGGAGAGAATGCTGATTTTGTCATCCCCGAGGATTGTACGTACAGCCTGAGAGACAATATGTCCGATGCGCGGGTCCCGCTTGAGTTTGTCCAGTTCGGTAATGACAGTGTAGGGAAGGTGGACTTTGTTTTCCTCTCCGTTACGAAGGGCAGTGATACATTTGGGATTTTCAATGAGTACGTTGGTGTCCAAAACGAAGTTCTTCTGTCCCATAAATCCTCCTCTTTTCCGGTTGTCCAAAAGAGAAAAGGCGACCCGCAAAAGGACGCCTAGGCTATGAAAATAGATTCGTGATGTTCTGGTGTATGCAGGGCTGCCCTGTGTGATTTTTTCTCATGATTTCAACGTACAACATCATGAGGTGTTTGGGGAAGCTAAATCTGTTCCGTTTGAGTTAAGGTTTTGTGACAGTACTATTGGCAGTGTGGATTTATTCTAGACTTGTTTGGATTTATCTCCGCCGATGATCATGCTGAATTCTTCGTTATTCATGCCGTTGAACAGATGTCCGTATTTGGCCACAGCTTCGTAGGGATTCTTTTCGTATGCTTTGGCAAATTCGAGATATTCTTCCGCGGCTTCGACAAGACTGTTCAGTCCGCTGATCCCACGAAAATCGTTGGCAAGGTCCGGGTTGTCCTGAAACAGCTGTTCAATTTTTTCTTTTTGCGGATGGTCGCCTTGTACTCGTACATTTCCCGAACTGTCAGTAGTCAGTTCCACCGGGGGATCTGTGCTGATGTCGTTTTCCAGAAATAGAATGTCTACTTTGTCCTGAAATTTTTTGGTGCTTGTTTCAAGACCTGTTTTAAGATCATCAAGTGATATGGATTTACCCGGAGTGTAAGGTATATTTAGGTCTGAGAAAAAACTGTCGATTGAAGCAAGCTGTTTGGCGGAATCGGATATTGTGACTTTATCCCCTGATATGCGTTCCTGCTGGGTTACTTGTTCTTTGGCGCGAGACTGCTGTGTTTCAGTGACAGACTGAGTCCCATATGCGGATTGCACTGAATTGATCATGATCGGCTCCATGGATTTTGTGGGAAAGTTTTTCCTGAGCCGAATTTATGCAGTAATTATGCCTGAAATAACAAATCAGAACCTGATTACCTGCACGATACTTTGAGAAGCCACTTCCCCACAGTCTGCGGGAAGAATGATTATGCCGTTGCTTATACTCATAACCTTGCGTGGTGAAAGGGATTTTGAGAGCAACGGGTCGGCGAAAATTTTTCCATTATCTTCGTAAATGCGGCAGGGGCGTAGTTTTTCCCGGTCTCGCCCGCCTTTCAATGTTTCGGTAAGAATTGCCGGGCTGGTGGCGGAAGTAACCGCTCTGGCCTGCAACATATTGATGACCGGATTGATGATGGTATGAAAGGCAAGATTCACGGCATTGGGCGGTCCGGGCAGTCCGATGACAATGGAATTGCCCAGTCTGCATGCAAAGACAGATTTTGCCGGATGCATGGACAGTCCTTTGAAAATCGGCTTTCCCCCGGTCTGCTGGATGGAATTGAATACAAAATCGCGGTTGCCGGGACCTGTGCCCCCGGTAGTGACGATGAGGCCGCAGTCACTGTTGGCCTGCACTGTTTCGGAAATGGCTTCCGGTGAATTGGCGCATGGTGCAATGCGGATATCGCGTACTCCGTAGCGGCTGCACAGTGATTTCATAAGAATAAGGTTGTCGGCCGGGATTAAGCCGCACTCAGTTTCTTCAGCCGGGTCGCAGAGTTCATTGCCCACGGCCAGCACAGCCACTTTCGGTAGCGGGTAGATTGAGACGGAGCGGATACCGGCATAAGCCAGCAGAGCTGCTTCACAGGGCGAAATAACAGTGCCTGAACTTACGATGGTCTCGCCTTTTAGAATATCTGATCCTGTCCGGCGGATGAAATTTCCCTCGCGGACCGGGGAGCTGATGCTGATGGAACATTCATCTACCTGAACGTCTTCAAAGGGGATAACCGCGTCCGTGCCTTCAGGGATAATACCCCCAGTGAGCACGCGCACAGCCTGTCCAGAGCTGTTCTCTTCCGGTACTGGACAGGAAGGGCGTACTTCCCCGGAAAAATGCATCATAACCGGATTCTCAGGGCAGGCAGTATTTGTTCCGGCACTGGGCAGGGCAAATCCGTCCATGGCCGAGCGGTCGTGTTCGGGTAGGGAGATACCTGATTCAATGGTCTGAGCTGCCACCAGTCCGGAGCAGTCCGTTACCGGGACAGATTTGCTTTTCGGCAGAGTAACGGTTTTGCGGATGAGTTTCAGGGCCGCGCTGCGCGGGATGGATTGCGGAAAATTGTCCTGCTCGTTGTCCTGTGTGTTTTCAGGCTCATTCAGGTCTTTACATATTCTGCTGAGTTCATCGGGCGTATTAATATTGATGAAAGTTGTCAGGCCCTGATCCTTTTTCGCCAGCAAGTCCGTATCCACGGTTTTCACTTTTACCTGCGGAAAAAAGCGGATGATCTGAAAGATGTTCTTTTTCAGGTTTTGTTCGATAAAAGGCAGGCAGCGTTTGGAATAAACAGCGCAGAGCGGTTCGTAGAATCCGTCCGGGTGGATGGGAATGACCACATCGTCTTCCGGTTCAACCCGGCTGGTCAGTTCTGTGATCAGTTCCCGGTTCAGGAACGGGGAATCGCAGGCGGTGATGAACACGTGATCGGTCTGCGCATGAAAGAGGGCGGAGTGGATTCCGGTCAAAGAACTGCGTGATTCAAAAAGGTCGCCCACCAGCCGCACATCAAGGTCCGGGTGGTTTTCCGGGCTGCGGGTGATGACAAATGTTTCCGCAAAAAGTCCTTTAATGGAGCGGATAATCCTGCTGACCAGTTTTTCGCCGGAAATTTCAAGGCATGATTTGTCTTTTCTGCCCATGCGGCGGCCTTCGCCACCTGCCAGGATGGCTGCACTGATGTTCGATTTGTCCTTCTTTCCGCTCATGGCTTTTATATCGCACAAAAGGTCCTTCAGTTCCATAACCTTTTTATTATGCTGAAAAAAGCTTGATGGAGTGATGCGCACAATATCAAAACTATTTACAACATCCCCCTTGCCCTTGTACTTAAGCGGTCAGAAAGTAAAGTCACTTGGCGGATGTCTTCACTTAAGTAATCTGAAATGGAGTTTTTATGTCCTGTAAGAAATTAAAGATGATTTGTTTTTCCCCCACCCGGACCACCCGCCGTATTCTGGATGCCATTGTCGAAGGCGTTGGAGCAGAGCAGGCGGAAGTGATTGATATGACCCGCACCGCCAATGTGCCTGAGTCTTGCGACTGTGCTGATGATGATCTGGTGATAATCGGCGGTCCGGTCTACAGCGGACGCATTCCGCATACTGCCGTGGAACGTTTCAGCGCGCTGAAGTCCTGTGGTACTCCTGCGGTTCCCGTAGTTGTTTACGGTAACCGCGCTTACGAAGATGCACTCATCGAGCTTAGTGATATTGCCACTGAGGCTGGATTCAAGACCGTTGCAGGTGCTGCTTTCATCGGCGAACATTCTTTTTCCACCGAGAAGACCCCCATTGCGGTCAGCCGTCCTGATGAAGATGATTTGAGCAAGGCCCGCGAGTTTGGTAAGTTTCTTGCCGCTAAACTTGCTGACGGTATTCTTGCTGATGTAAGTGTAGAAGTGCCCGGTGATCGTCCTTACAAAGATCGTTCGCCCAAGGCTTCCGCTTCGCCCATTTCCAATGATGACTGCCAGCTTTGCGGAGCCTGTGAAAGGGTTTGTCCCACAGCGGCGATTTCCGTTGGTTCTTTAGTTGAAACCGACCCGGACAAGTGTATTTTCTGCTGTGCTTGCGTTAAGGTCTGTGCCGTAGAGGCGCGCAAGATGGAAATTCCCAAGATCCTGGAAGTCTCGCAGTGGTTGGCTGATAATTTCAGCGTTCGTCGTGAGCCTGAGATTTTTGTGTAGTTGATGCTATTTAGGCCTCCGGCGGTCCTGCGGAGCTTTGTTTTGATGCGCTATCGCGTTTTGGGATTGAATTAATTTCGCCTCCGGCGGCCAGAGAACCCTTTGAAAAGGGTTCTCTGGACTCTCCTAAACTTTTTAATAAGGCTTCGCCGCTTGTATGTATTATTTTGTTATTCAAGCAGAGATGTGAAGTATTGTCGTAGAATTGGAGGAGTGATTTCTATGCGTAATTCAGTGCGAATTTTGGCTGTTGTGGTCCTGTTGTTGGCTTTCGGCTTGTCCGGCTGTGCAACAGGTAAATGGAATCGCTATGAGCTTTATATGGGCCAGACCTATCAAGATGGCAAAAAGCAGGTAAGTACCGAGCAGTTCCAGACCTTCTTGAGCAAGCAGGTTACTCCCAAGTTCAGCGACGGCTACACCATCTACGATGCCCAAGGCTTCTGGGGCGGCAAGCGCGGCTTCACCTATTCCGAAAGAAGCAAAGTGCTCATGGTCGTCTCCCCGGATAAAGATGCCGAGTTGCGCGTGGATGAGATCGCCAAAGCCTACAAAGATGAGTTCAATCAGGAATCAGTGCTGAAGATAATTAGCCCGGTTGAGGTTGGGTTTAATTAATGTTTTTGGTTTTGTTGATATAAATAAAAAGACCTCCCCCGGTGCTGTGCGCCGGGGGAGGTCTTTCATTTCATATCTATCAAATCAATCCCTACAAACTAATCCACTCATCTTTCTTATCTGCCAGATGGCAGCAGGTGCGGTGGTTTTCGCCGATTTCCTTATCCTGCGGGGCCTTTTCACGACATATATCCATGGCGTGGGCGCAGCGGGGGTGGAAGTGGCAGCCTTTGGGCGGATCGAGGGGAGAGGGGATTTCGCCTTTGAGCGGGGCAAATTCCACGTCCCTTTTTTCCAGTCTGGGGACCTCGTTCAGCAGGGCCTGTGTGTAGGGGTGGAACGGTTTGCTGAAAAGCTGTTCCACTGTTCCGACTTCAACTACCCGGCCAAGGTACATAACCGCGATACGGTCTGAGATGTGTTCGACAACGCCTAAGTCATGGCTGATGAACAAACAGGTCAGGTTCAGTTCTTTGCGCAGCTTCATGAACAGGTTCAGAATCTGGGCCTGAATGGATACATCCAATGCGGCTACGGATTCATCACAGATCAGACATTCCGGCTGCATAGCCATAGCTCTTGCAATCCCGATTCTCTGACGCTGACCGCCGGAGAACTGATGCGGATAACGGTCCTTGTAGCTGGGGTCCAGTCCGCAGCGGAGCATTACATCGGCAAGGTATTGATCGAATCCGGCCTTGTCGGTCAGTCCGTGGTATAGCGGTGCTTCGCCGATGATCTGCTTGACCCGTTTACGCGGGTTCAGCGAGGCAAAGGGGTCTTGAAAGATCATCTGCACGTTGCGTGCATAGGACATGTGTTCTTTGGAACTCATTTCCTTGACGTTCTGACCCTTGTAGAAAATATCTCCGCCGGACTGGTTCAGGATTTCGCAGAGCATGCGGCCCAGTGTGGATTTACCGCAACCGGATTCACCCACCAATCCCAGTACTTCGCCGGGCATGATGTCGAGGTTGACGCCGTCCACTGCCTGAACACGTTCTTCGCGTATTTTTGAACCCAGCTTCTGGGCAATTTTTCCCGCGAAGTCGAGTTTCTTTACGAAGACCCGGCTCAGGTCTCTACAGCTCAAAAATGATGTATTTTTATCTGACATATATTTGATCCTCTACAAAGGATGATGGCAGCGTACTACGCGTCCGTTTTCCAGCTCGGTCCGCTCCGGGGCGACCATGCACTGATCGTCAGCGTAGGGGCAGCGCATCCTGAAGGAACAACCTTCGGGGATGTTGACCAGCGACGGGGTCATGCCCGGAATCTGGAACAGCGGCTCACCGCGCTTGTTGCGGCTGGGTACTGATCCGATCAAGCCGTGGGTGTACGGATGCATGGGATGATCGAGAATTTCTTCGACATTGCCCTGCTCAATGACCCGCCCGGCGTACATTACCGCAACCTTGTGGGCCAGACCTGCAACTACGGTGAGATCGTGGGTGATCCAGATCAGGGCCATTCCGGTCTTGCGGCAGAGGGCCTGCATTTCGGAAAGGATCTGGCTCTGAATAGTTACGTCCAGCGCGGTGGTCGGTTCGTCGGCAATAATCAGGTCCGGCTTGTTGATCAGTCCGATGGCAATGGCAACGCGCTGACGCATACCGCCGGAAAACTGGTGCGGGTAAGCCTTGATGCGTTCCTCGGGAGAGGGAATACCGACCATGGCAAGGGCCTCGATGGAGCGGCGCAGAGCCTCAGCCTTGGATACTTTTTCATGGGCGGTGATGGCTTCCATCATCTGGGTATCAATGCGCAGGACCGGGTTAAGGGTCATCATAGGGTCCTGAAAGATCATGGAGACCTTTGCGCCCCTGAACTTACGCCATTCCTCTTCGGACTGGCCGATGATTTCCTGCCCCTTGTATTTGATGGAACCACCGGCAATTTCACCCGGAGGGTCCACAAGGCCCATGATTGAGAAACCTGTTACGGATTTACCGGAACCGGATTCGCCCACAATACCGACAATTTCGCCTTTGCCAATATCCAGACTGATGTCATCAACGGCCTTGGCGATTCCGGCACGGGTGTAAAAGTAGGTCTTAAGATTTTGTATGCTGAGAATGCTTTCACTCATTTTTTCAACCTCGGGTTCAGAACGTCACGCAACCTGTCACCCACAAGGTTGATGGATACGATGAGAACGAGCAGGGCCACGCCGGGATAGAAGCTGATCCAGTAGTAACCGGATTGCAGGTACTTAAAGCCGTTGGCAATGAGCAGCCCCAGTGAGGGCTGGGTAATGGGCATACCCAGTCCGAGGAAAGAAAGGGTCGCCTCAAGAGCGATGGCCCCGGCTACTTTAACGGTGGAAATAACGATCAGCTCCGGCGTACAGTTGGGCAGCACGTGTCCGAACATGATTCTGTTCTGGGGCAGGGCGAGGCATTTTGCCGCTTCTACGTATTCCTTCCTGCGTTCCACCAGCACGTTACTGCGGATGGCGCGGGCATAGTAGGCCCATTGCACAATGACCAGTGAGAGGATGATCTTATCAACCCCTTTTCCTAGTATCGCCAGTAGTATTAGGGCTACTAGGATGGCCGGAAAACTCAGCTGTAAATCCACTACTCGCATGATGAACGAGTCCGTGCGTCCGCCGACAAATGAGGCCCAGAGACCGATGACGGAACCGATGACCAATGCGATGACGGTACTTACCACACCCACACCGAGACTGATGCGCAGACCGTAAAGGATGGCACTGAGCATATCGCGTCCCTGACTGTCTGTACCCAGCCAGTAGGTGATGGATTCGTCCATGGATTTCTCGCCGGGTTCCAGCTTGGAGTCCATGATGTCGATGGTCATCAGATCGTACGGATTCTGCGGTGAGATGTACGGGGAAGCCAGAGCCACGATGATCATAATGCTGAAAATTATCAGCCCGATAGTCGCGGTCTTGCTTTCAAAATATTCTTTCAGCGATTGCAGGAGCAGGGATTCGTCTTTTTCCGGGATGTTCTCGGCTGCGGACATTTCCGGCTGCTGCGTTTGTTGTGTATCTGCCATAAAGCTCTCCTAGTTCTGGTCGCCCAAGCGAACGCGGGGGTCCAGTATGGAGTAGATGATATCAACGATGAGGTTGATGATGATAAACATGGTCACGGTAATGAGCAGGTAAGCCACGATAACCGGACGGTCGAGAACTCCTATGGAGTCGATAACCAGCTTACCCATGCCGGGCCATGAGAAAATAGTCTCGGTAACAACCGCGAAAGCGATCAGTCCGCCGAATTCCATACCCAGAACAGTAATAACCGGGATCATGATATTCTTCATGACGTGCAACCCGATGATACGGGTATTGGTCAGTCCCTTGGCGCGGGCGAATTTAACGTAATCCATCTGGATGTTTTCCTGCACCCCGGCCCGGCTGAGTCTGATAGCCAGCGAGGTCTTGAACAGGGCGAGGTTCATGGCCGGGAGAATGAGATGGCGTATTCCGTCCCATGAAAGGAAACTTACCGGAACGCCTAGCAGTTCCACCGTTTCTCCACGTCCTCCCGAGGGCAGCCAGCCCAGATAAACCGAGAATATAATGATGAACATCAGCCCGACCCAGAATGTTGGTAGACTGAAGCCCAGTATGGAGAAACGCATGATACTTCGCCCGAGCAGGGTGTCGGATTTTATCCCGGCTATCATTCCTAGAGGAATTCCGAAAAATACAGCCATGAGCATGGCGGTTACGGCCAGTTCCATGGTTGCGGGCATGCGCTGCATGATCAGCTTGAGCGCAGGTTCGTTGTATACAAAGGAATTACCCAGATCACCCTGCACTGCGTCTTTAAGAAAGCGCATGTATTGTTCGGGCAGGGGCTTGTCCAGGCCGAGTTCCTTGATGGCGCGGTCCCTTTCCGCCGGGGTGGCGTCGGGAGCGATGAGGATATCCACCGGGTTCCCGATACAGAAAACACCGCCGAAAACCAGTACGGACATGACCAGCAGTACGACGATGGATTGTGAAATTCTTCTTATCAAAAATGCGAGCATAAATTTTGCTCCAGTTGAAAAAGGGGCGTACAAAGTACGCCCCTTTTGATTAATCTAATTGTGTGAGCGTCTTATTTAGTGACTTTGATTTCTCTGGGCAGAGTGTAACCGTCAGTACGGCCGTTGTACGCAAGACCCTTTTTGGAACCCCATACGTTCACCTGATAGTGAATGGGGATGATGCCGAGATCGCCGATACCCATTTCAGTGGCCTTGATGATCAACTCGTTGTGCTTTGCAGGATCAACGGTGACCAGAGCCTCTTCAAGGGTAGCGTCAAGATCGGGGTTGGAGTAGCGACCACGGTTGGAAGAACCGAAGCCCTTTTCTTTATCATAGGTGTGCAGCAGTGCGCCGATGCAGTTGGACTGTTCACCGGTGTCAGTTGCCCAGCCTACGAGCATGAAGCTGAACTCAAGTTTGGAAGCGCGGCCGAAGTATACACTCTTAGGCATGGTGTTAACTTCAGTCTTGATGCCGATCTTGGTCAGCATCTGGGCGATGGCCTGAGCGATGTCAGCATCGTTTACGTAACGGTCGTTGGGACCGTGGATGACCAGCTTGAAACCTTCGGGGTATCCGGCATCTGCGAGCAGAGCCTTTGCGCCCTTGATGTCATATGCCTCAGGCTTGAGGCGTTTGCTGGTACCTTCGTATCCATCGGGAACCATCTGGCTTGCGGGTACTGCAAGGCCGTCCATGATGCGACCGGCGATGGCGCGGCGGTTGATAGCCTTGGAGATGGCTTTACGTACGCGGAAGTCTTTCAGGGGGTTCTTGATCTTTTCACCGTTGTTACCGGAAACCGTTGGTGAATCATCACGGGCGGTATCAAGGTGCAGGTAGATCAGACGGGTGGAGGGAGATTCGGAAAGGGTCAGCTTTTTATTTTCAGCCAGACCGTCAACATCTGCCGGGGGCACGAAGTTGATCATGTCCACGTCGCCGGATTTGAGTGCAGCAACACGGGTACCGTCGTTGGTGATGGGGCGGACAACGATTTCTTCCCAAGGCATTTTTTCGCCCCAGTAGTTGTCGTTGCGCTTGTAGGTGATTTTGTCACCGCGGTCCCACTTGACGAGCATGTAGGGGCCGGTACCGATGCAGGCTTTGCCGGAGTTGAAATCTTCAGTTGCGGCACCTTCTGCGTTCTTCTTGGAGATGATGGGGAAAGCCGCCATCTGACGGGGAAGAAGCGGAGCAGGTGCTTCAGTGGTGAAACGGATGGTTGTGGGGTCAACAATGTCGATCTTCTGGATGTTGGAAACAAATCCAGTGAAAGAAGAAGGACTGTTGGGTACATTGGGGATGCGTTCAATGGTGAATTTTACGTCTTCAGCGGTGAACGGGGAACCATCGTGAAATTTTACGCCTTCACGGAGTTTGAATTCCCATACTTTGTCGGAAACAGGATTCCAGGAAAGAGCCAGACCGGGCTGGAGTTTCTGTCTGTTGTCCTGACGAACCAGCTTGTCAAAAACATACAGGGACTGCATGTTGTTGGCTGATACGTTATGGAAATGAGGGTCGAGAGAGGTGGGTTCACCTTTCAGGCCGAGGGTCAGTTTTTCTGCATGGGCCATGGTTGCTCCGAAGGCAAAGCAAGCCATAACAGCAAGAACAATCAATAGTTTTTGGCGCATTCAATACTCCTTTTTTCTCATTCTTATAAGTCCTGATCTACCTTACATAAATATCGTCTAAGATCAAGGTTTTGGTCATTGCAGAATTAATGAATGCGTAAATATGAGTGCTTGAAATTGGTGGTTTTGCTATGTGGCGGGATAAGTTTTGATCATTCAATCAATGTTGGGGGTTTTGTTTAGCATAATAAGGTTGTTGTGATTGTTTCAGATGTTGAATGTTTGTTTCTTTGAAATTCTCTTCTCAATTGATAGATGCAGTCAATGCTACCAAATTAGTTACTGTAGAGTATGCGAAACAACTTTATTTTGCTGATGCAGCAAGGGCATCATCAATCAGCCGTATTGATGCTGCTGTTCTTTGGGGCAGCGATCCGTTTATTATGTGATAGGGAATGTTGCGGTAATTCAGTTCTTTTATGAATAGGCTCTGCATGTATTCGCGTTGTTCGGGCATATCCCGTTGGCCGTCTGCCTGCCATTTGATATCAATGTCGCAAAGCAGGTAGAGGCTCGGTCCAAGAACTTTAAGCTTATCATCTAGCCATCCGGGGCATTGGCCAAAGTAATGCTTGGCATAGACAATGGATGAAATGATGTCCGTATCGCAGATTATTGGATTGTAACCTTTGGCCGCAGCCTCGGCTTCAAACCGCAATTGTCCACGGGCAATGGGGATCACATCGTCCACGGTCAGCTGACCGTTTTTCATTTCAAAATATTCGCGCAGGTATTCGGGCACGAATTCAACTTTGTAATGTTCGGCCAGTTTGGCGGCGAGGGAGCTTTTCCCGGTGCATTCAGAACCGCTGAGTACTACACGGAGAAACATTCACGCTCCCGGTCAGCGCGATAGGATCTCAGCCAGCTGATGAATCCGAGCACAGCCATGGCGGTGTAAACACCCATAAGTCCGCTGTATCCGACCCAGCCCTTGGCGTAATAAATTCCAATATACATGACATCGGCAGTAATCCAGAGCAGCCAGTTTTCCATGTACTTTTTGGCCAGCAGATACTGGGCGATAAGGGAGATTACCGTGGTCAGAGCGTCCCACCACGGAAAGGAAGCCTCAAGGTAATTTTCCATGAGGTAACCGGTGGGGACAAAGGCGATCAGACCGATGGCTCCCAGACGCAAGGCCAGTTTACGGTCAACTCGCTGGACTTTGAGCGGGGTACTGTCTTTGCCTCCGCGCAGCCATTGATACCAGCCGTAAAAGCCGAGCACGACATAGACGAATTGCAGGAAAGCGTCAGAATAGAGTTTGCCCTGAAAAACAATAACCATCCAAATAGCTACACTGATAATACCGAAGGGCCAGCAGAGTGGATTCTGACGTACACTTAAAAGTATGTAGATAAGCCCGGTAGCGATTGAAAGCTGTTCGCCGAGGCTCATGGCGGTGATGAAATTGATGATGAAGTTTATGAGTTCCATAGTGAAGCCTATTAAAAGTTTTAGGAGAGTCCAGAGAACCCTTTTTCAAAAGGGTTCTTACCTATAGCCGTTAGGCGAGAGTTTTTTGCTCGAGTCTTACGGATATAGAGAGCAGTGCTGGCCCCCCGTAGGGTCGCCGGAGGCTAAATGCTTTTTATCCAAAAGCGCGTAGCGCAACAAAATTATTTCCGAAGCTCATCAACTTTCCAAATCTCCGCGTGGGAAAGTTATGGTGAAACAGGCACCGAGGTCCTGCTTGGTAGATGCGCTGATGGTGCCGTTGTAGTCCTTGATTATACCATAAGATATTGAAAGGCCAAGTCCTGTTCCTTTACCCACATCCTTGGTGGTGAAGAAAGGCTCAAAAAGGCGGGCCTGAATGGGATCGGGTATGCCCGGTCCGGTATCGCAAATTTCAACGCTGATATGCTCATCAGTGAAATGAGTGGAAATGTAGATCTTCTTGTTGTCAGCAAGGGGCACGGCATCCTTCCAGCGTTCCTCAATGGCATCACGGGCGTTGATGAGCAGGTTGATAACTACCTGTTCAAGACGGTTGGAGTCAGCCATGATTATCGGAAGGTGGCTGTTCAGGTTCCATTCCACATGGATGTTGCGCAGGGTCAGCTGCCTGCTGAAGAAATCAAAGCCGCGGCGCAGAACGTCGTTCATTTGTACAGGCATGGTCTTCATGTCTGATTTCCGGCCGAACTCGCGCATGTGTTCAATTATCTTGCTGGCCCGGTTTACGTGGGTGTCTACGCCTTCAGCCATTTCACGCAGGATTTTGGGATCAATCTGCTGGTCCCGTGAAACCTTTCGCATGAGCAGGTTGCTGATGGTTTTGAGGATGGCAAGGGGCTGGTTCAGCTCGTGGGCTACACCGGAGGCCATTTCACCTAGTGTACTCATCTTGCTGGCCTGAATCAGCTGCTGTTCAGCTTCAAGCTTCTGGGTAACATCACTGCAAGTGACGATCAGGGTCCGGTTGCCGTCAAATTCAGCCGGGGAAATCCTGAGCAGAGCGTAAATAGTATTGCCGGATTTGGTCAGTTGGGAGCAAGGACCGATTTCCTGCTTGGTTTTAAGCAGGTGGTCGTAGTCGCTGTGTTCCTCATCACGAAATAGGCGCAGAAATGAACTACCCTGAATCATCGCGCGGGAATATCCGTAGATTTCCTCCACTGGATCATTGCAGTTGAGGATGGTGAGGTCATCGGCACTGAGCACGAATACCGCTTCCGGAATAGAATCGAAAATGGCGTGGTAGCGCTGTTCAGAAGCGGCAAGGCTTTCCTCAAGTTCTTTACGCCGGGTAATGTCGAGCATCATTTCCATGGCAGCTACAATCTTACCTTCCCGGTCCTTGATGGGAGAAGTGTAGACTATCCAGTGGATGGGGTGGCCGTCCTTGGAAAGACCTGATTCCTCACTCATGTGCGGGGTAAGGTCGAAAAAAGTCCTTTCTACCGGGCATTCTTCGCACTTGCTGTCCCGGTCCTTGTTGATCTGGTAACACTGCCTGCCGCGCGGCTTGCCGAAATGTTTTTCATAAGCCTTGTTGTGGCGGATGACTTTGAAATTAAGATCCACCACGCTTACGAGACAGGGGACGTTGTCGAAAAGGTCTCGATATTCTTCTTTCTGTTCCAGCAGGGCGCGGTGTTTTTCCTGCACTTGCCTGCCCATCATATTAAATGCATCAGCGAGAGTCCCGATTTCATCGGTCTGGGCGAGTTGGATTTCTATAAAATCTTGTGCCGAACCAAGCTCTCGTGTGGCTTTGATCAGCTTCCTGATTGGTTTGAATATGAAATTGTAAGCAAAAACAAACAAAGCCCCGAAGGTGGCGATAAAGACCACCATGGCGATACTGAAGTTGGCTTTTTCAAAGGTAGCCAGCATGGAATTTTTCTTTTCCGTGGAGATTTCAAGGTCCAGCAGGCCGAGCACCTTTTCGTCAACAGCATGAACGTGGCAGGGTCCGGGGGCGCATCCTTTTGAGTTGGGGATAGGAGTCATGATGCCCATGAACTCTTTGCCGTTAACGGTTTTCAGCCGGGTGCGCTGCTTAAGGCTCATGGTGGCCGGGGGATTGTCGTGTTGATGGCAGTTCCAGCAGGGAGGGCTTTTGATATCTATCAGGTTGTTGATTTCATCGGGATCGTTGGAATAGATGATTATGCCTTTCTTGTTGATGACCCGGATGGATTTGATTTCCCCCTGCTTGCTGATGTTGTTGATGTCGTTCTGGATGAACTCTTTGGAATCGAGCATCATGGCGTGATGCAGGCTCAGCAGTACCGTGTCGGAAAGCATGGCAATGTCGGACTGGATGTTTCCGGTGACATTCTTTTTAAAGAAAACCACGTTGAAGCTTGTCCAGAGGATCACACTTAAAAGCAGGGTGATTCCTCCGGAAAGGATCATTTTCATGATCAGGGTGTGGCGATATTTATTGAACACTCAACATCCTGCCGTGTTGTGATTTTCAGCTATTCCGGCCTGTCCATGGGGCATAGGCGGGCATCTTTGATCAGGTCGGCCAGAGTGTATGAATCGAGCATTTTGTACATGGCCTGATTAGCATCATCCCAGATCGAGCGGCGCAGACAGACCGCAGCACGCGGGCATGTGGTTACATCGCCTTCACAGTCGAGAATTTTGTCTTCGCCTTCTAGGGTTTCGGTCAGTTTGCCCAGAGAAATCTCTTCGGGAGTCATGGTCAGCACATTGCCGCCATTTGGTCCACGTTTTCCTTTGATGTATCCGGCTTCTTTGAGTATTTTGAGTATTTTTTCCAGGTATTTTAGCGAGATGTCTTCCCTGCGGGCAGAGTCTTTACTAGGGACCGGGCCGTGTTCGGAATGCATGGCAATGTCGAGCAACAGGCGTGCTCCGTATCTTGAACGGGTGGTAAGTTTCATAAATTTTAATCGTATTTAGTTAAAATTATTAGAATATTCTATAGATTATTCCGCTCTTATAACAGGATGCAGACAAGATTGAAAGTCGCGCTATTGTGTGGCTATGCGCAGGGACAGGCCGGAGGCTGTTTTCTGAACTCGGCTTTGCGTGGTAGCTGGATGGTGAAAGTTGTGCCTTGTCTCGGTTCGGATTCAACTGTGATGCTGCCGCCGTGCTGCTCTATGGTCTGGTTGGAAATAAAGAGGCCGATTCCTGTTCCCCGTTTTCCTTTGGAAGAGAAAAAGAGGGTAAATATTTTTTCTTTTGTCTCCCGGTCCATTCCGGTGCCGTTGTCACTGATGGTCAGTTCTATTTTATCACCGAGGTCGCGCCCGGTGATGCTGATAAGATAGTCTTTGCCCGGAAGTTTAGGTTCGCAGGCATCCACTCCGTTTTCAAGAAAATTGACTATGGCGGCGGACATGGAGCTGGGATCAATATCGATTTCGCCCATTTCTTCAGGAATATCGATTTCATACTTCACATCAGCAGCGACAGCTTTGGGTACGATAAGTGCGGCTGTGTCCTGTAAAAAATGTCCAGCTGATACTGATTCCAATTCAATTTCACGGGATTTGGCGTAGTAAAGGATGTCCAGCACCATCTTTTTGACCCGGCCCACAACATTTTTTAGTACTGCCGCAGCCTCGGTTACCCGTTCCTGATCATTCTTGCGTAGCCCGGATTCAAGACGGTAGATACCACCGTCAAGGGCGGTGAGCATTCCCTTTACACCGTGAGACATGGAGCCGAGCATGAAACCGAGCGAGGTCAGGTGATCCTGTAAGCGGCGGATCTCTGTAATATCGGTGGACATTTCCATAACCTGTTTGATCTCACCATAGGCATTGCGGATGGGGGCAGACCAGACCAGCATGTTTTTCTGTTCACCATTTCTGGTGGTGACCACAGTTTCGGTCTGGTGGGTTTTCCCGTCTGTAAAGGTGCGCTGTACCGGACACTGGTCACAGGGTTGATCGCGGTGTTTGTATGAAGAATAGCAGGTGGCACCTAAAGGTTCGGCAAAATCTTCCTTGAAGCGGCGGTTGACCTCGGCAATGGTGTAGTCCGGGTTCTGTACGGAAATATAACAGGGAGCTTCATCAAAGAGGCGTTGAAATTTGTACTGGGTTTCGAGCAGTTCATCGTTGAGGCGTTTGAGCTCGGTCATGTCCACGGAAATATCCAGCACCAGCTCAATGTCGCCATCTTTGTTGGGAATGGGGGCGGTATAAACCGTGACCGGAATTTCCTCACCTTTTTTCCCGATGAATGTTTCCTTGCTGCGCTGACCCTTTCCTGTCTTGAAAGTAAGCTGAACCGGGCAGGCGTTGCCTGCGGATTCCCGGTCAGAGTAAATATCGAAGCTGTTCATGCCGACCACATCGCCGAGCCGGTCTTTAAGCAGTTCGTTAGCAGCGACAATTTCCAGATAGCGGTTGTGGATGGAAACAAGGCAGGGCAGTTCGTTGAAAAGTCCGCTTCCGGTCTCAACTTCATGGGCTGCGCTGGAAAGGGCTTCGCTCAATCCTTCTACAACCTGACATGCGGCATTCTGGCGTTCAAGCGCGATGATTCGCTGGGTCTTCTCTTCCACCAGGCGTTCAAGGTTTTCAGTGTACTCGCGTACCTGATCCTTGAGCTGAATTTTTTCCATGACCCTGCTCAGGGAAATTTCAAGCACTTCATCGTCAATGGGTTTGGTGATGAAGTCGGCGGCATCAGATTTGAGGGATTCAATGGCAAGGTCAAGGTCACCGTGTCCGGTGAGCATGATTACTTCAATGTGCGGATAGTCGGATTTTACGGCTTTGAGCAGTTCTATGCCGTCCATGCGCGGCATTTTGATATCAGTGAGGATAACTGCCGGAGCAGTTTTTTCGATAAGCTTTAAAGCAGCCTCACCGTTTTCAGCGGTTTCCACTTCATAGCCCAGATCCATGAGGGTTAGTCCCAGAAAACGGCGTATGCCTTCCTCATCATCAACCAGCAGCAACTTATTCTTACTCATCGCACACCTCAAGAAAGCGCAAGGCCGCTCTGACCGGAGCAGAGTCATATTGCGGAGACTTAGTCGTCCTCGTCTGTTTCACCAAGTGCTTTACGCACAATTTCAATGACTTCGGTAGGGTCAAAAGGCTTTTTGATCGTGGCGACCGCACGCTTGATAGCCATATGAATACCGGGAAGTCCACTAATGACAATTACCGGAATTTCGGAAAATTGTTCTTCCAGTGTCAGCCTGCGGTAGAATCTCGGTCCCCATTCATTGGGCATTTCCAGATCAAGCGTGATCAGGTCAGGGTTCTCAGCTATCGCAACATCGTAGGCTGAAAGTCCGTCTGAAGCGCGGCAGGTAAGGTATCCGTGATCCTCGAATACGTTTACGAGGTAGTCCACAATGTACGGGTCATCATCCACTACCATTATTTTTTTGGGCATGCTTGTCACCTTTGTAGCTATTTTAGGGAGTTATGAAGTTCCCATGGAGAAAAGCCTACACCGTACTTCCGCACTCTTTCAAGCTAAAAAATCGGCCGGCCAGCGATTCCCCGCTGACCGGCCCTGATATGGATTCCCTTTAGCCGATTGTGTCTTTCACAATCCTGATCAGCTCTTCGGCATCGAAGGGCTTGGTCAATGTGGCTATTGCCTTGGGAATTGCGTACTTGTTAGCCTGAAGGCCGCTGATAACGATTACCGGAGTTCTCTTAAGCTCTTCGCTCTGAGAAAGCTTGCGGTAAAATCTTGGCCCCCACTCGCCCGGCATTTCAAGATCAAGGGTGATCAGATCAGGCTTCTCGTTTTCTGCAACTTCCATTGCAACGGCTCCATCTTCAGCCATAACGGTTTCATAGCCGTTGTCGCTGAAAAGATCGCCCAAATATGAACGGATATCCTGATCATCATCTATGATTAAAATCTTCTTGGACATAATAACTCCTCCTGTTGAATCTTTCCCCTTCGTTATCCCGGCAGCCTGAAGGTATCCGGCTGCCGGGAATACCGATAATTCGATTCAGTTATACTTACGTCTAAACTTTATCGGGCTTGCTGACGCTGACCACCGGGCAGTTTGCCCTTAAGATGACCTGTTCGACAGTTGAGCCGATGCGTGCTCTTTCCGGATCAAGTTCGTTGGTGTGATGAGCGAGGCAGACAAGGTCTACGCTCTTTTCACGGGCGAGCTTGACGATTTCGACGTAGGGAGTTCCTTCCCATACTTCGATATCATAGTTCTTGAAATCGCCCATGAGCGGGACATAGGTTTCTCTGATCCGCTTGCGGGCAATGATCAGATTTTCCTCGATTTCATTCTGGTCCAGAACCTTGCCGCTGATATCCAGGGCATGGAAGATAGTCAGATCGCAGTCGAGTTCGCGGGCTGTGGACAGAGCGAATTTGAACGCGCTCTCAGCCTGCTTGGAGAAGTCGGTACCAAAAAGGATGTTGGAGAACCCGCCCCAGTAGGAAGCGGATTCACGGTGTACTGAAAGGACCGGACAGCGGGCGGCTTTGGCCACCTTTTGCAGGGTACTTCCGGGGTAGCCCTTATGGAAGGAAGCGTTTTCGCCGGAGCTTGCAGCCATGACGACGAGATCGCTGTCCGCCTTGCGGGCTTCGCGAAGGATTTCGCGCGCGGGTACACCGGTTGTCAGTACGATTTTTGCGTTGTCAGCTCCTTCGAACTGTTTGGCAAAGGTGGTCTTGAGTTCTTCTTCGACCCAGGCGAGGTATTCTTCATCAACCTCAACCTCTTCACCGGTACGCACGTCGTTGACAACGTGGGAGAATGCCTTGGTAGGCACTCCCACAACATGGAAGATGGTTACTTCGGAACCGTAACGTTTCGCCATGTCGAAAGCTACGCGGGCGGCACCGAAACTCGCGGGGGAGCCGGTGGTCGCCAAAAGGATTTTCTTAAACATGTGACACCTCGTTCGTTGCGGACAATATCAGATCACCTGTCAAGGAGACGGGTGTTACTACCATTCGACACGCATGCCTTCAGGAATATCGAGCATACCGATAATCAGAGGCTTGAGGAAAGACCAGCGGATGCCGATTTCATATTCCTCTTCAAGGTCACGGATGGCGTCCCAGCAGTTATGGCAGGGCGCGATGACCAGTTTACAACCGGTATCGAGGATCTGGTCCATCTTCTTGCGCAGGGCCACGTTACGCTGCTCACGGTACATGCCGATTCCGTTGAATCCGCCACCACCGCCGCAGCAGTAGTTGTGTTCCTTGTTGGGTGCCATTTCAACGAAGTAGCCCGGCTCAACAATATAGCTGATGATTTCGCGGGTTACGTCTTTGAGACCCTGGTTACGCACGTAGTTGCAAGAATCCTGAAGAGTTACAGGCTCTTTGATGCGTTTTGCGGGATCGATTTTGAGCTTGCCTTCGCGCAGTGCTTCAGCCAGCCATTCCACGTAGTGAATGTAAGGCTTGGGCGGCAGACCGTCTTCACGTCCGGCCCAGTAAGGGCCTTCGATGACGGTGGCGCGGTGGGCGTGACCACACTCGGTTCCGGTTACCCGGGCCGGGTTGAGGCGCTCAATGGCGTCGTATACGTGATTTACATTGTCCTTGCAGCATTCCCAGTCACCGGCGAACATGGACAGGGAGGTCTGTTCCCAGCCTTCGGAAGGCACGGTCCAGTTTGTTCCTGCCACATGAAAGAGCACCGCTGCTTCAGCGAGATCTTCCGGGTAGTGTTTGGGTTCACGGGCGTTGCAAGTGTACATGATTTCGGCGTCCTGCTTGTCAACCGGGATGGTCAGACCGGGCCATTCTTCCTCGGTCTCTTCGGCCATCCATTCACATGTTTCAACCCAGTCCTCGGTGGTTACGTCCATCTGAGCGCGGTATACGCGGTGCATGCCGGAACCGATCTTCAGCTCCCAAGGAACAAAGCCCTGAGAGTAAAGGAGTCCGCGCAAGTAGGAGAACATTACACCCATGTCGATGCCGTGCGGGCAGTACATGCCGCAGCGGTTACAGCAGGTGCACTGGGACCAAGCGACTTTCATGCAATGACGCATGAACTCGTTGTCCACATTCCCTTTTTTCTTGACGATATGTCCGAGGGTGGACTGGATTTTATATGAAGGAACCTGCTCGGGCACACAGTCGTTAACCTGATAGAGGAAACAACTGTCTGCACACATGCCGCAGTGGGCACAGATTTCGAGCCAGGTTTTGAGTCTGGCCTTCATGGTTTTCTGGATGGTGGCCCACAAAGCATTGGTGTCCACATCCAGCTCTAGCATTTCAGCGTAATATTTCTTGCCGCTCTTATCTGAGAGAGTCAGCTTAAGCTGCTCATCAGTTACGATCGGCTTTCTGTTACAAAGTTCACCTTGAGGCATTTTCTTTCTCCTGTTGGCTGTGTTGTTTCCTGTTACCAGGAGAAGGTGGAGCCTTTCAGGCCGCCGCGTTTGATGCCGTAATCCATTCCGAGCTGAGCACGGGAACAGAAGAAGAGCACGCAGTGGCTGAGTTTGGTGAAAGGCAGGCACAGCAACCAGATTTCTCCAGTTATGATGTGGGCCAGCAGCCAGAACTGGTAGTCACCCATCTGGTAACGGGCGATGAGGCCGGTTACAAAGGGAGCTACGGTGATCACCAGCAGCAGATAGTCATATGCTGTGGTGAGGATTCTTACTTCCGGGAGTGCAATGCGGCGCAGGATGATTGCAACACAGGCCACGATTACAGTCCATGAGAGCAGATCCGCGAAGAACGCGGGCATCTGCGGCAGGCTGAATCCCAGATTTTCCTGCAACATAATGTTGTGTGCTGCAAGGAAGATGGGGGTTGCCAGCAGTCCGATGTGGAATGCAAAGAATATAAAGGTATAGCCGGGCTTTTTTCTCCATGCGCGTGCGCCCACGGGGTTGAGCCAGCTGATTATTGAATTGAATGCACCTTTAAGTCCGTAGGACAGATGGGCTTTATATGCCACGCGGTCGAGCTGTTGGCTCAGGCCCTTGAAGTAGAGCACTACGCGTACCAGCAGGCCGCCGAAGCTGATTGCAAAAACCAGCCAGAGCAAAGGCCCGGTCAGAAGTTCGTACATTTTGTTTCTCCTCGTCTAGCGCTTAATGGTGGTCGCCGTAGTTCTTTTTGTTTTCATCACGGTAGGCTTTTCCACCCATGAGGAACTGCCAGAACAGGGTCACTCCAACCAGTGCTCCACCCATCAAGAGGTACATGATACCTTTGGTGAATGTGTAATATTCCTGAAGGTTATGTGCTTCCATTTTACTATCTCCTTAAGGCGATCCTAGTGATCGCCCTTGTAGTCGGGATGCTCGAAGAAGATGGGCATCCGGGTGGTGATGAAACGGAAAATCACAACGCCGAGGGTGACGATGAATACGGAGATTCCGATTTCCATCATGCTGGGGAAGTACCTTTCAGATGAGGGCAGGTGGTAGTTGAATGCCACCATGGAAACGTTGAACCTGTTGAAGACAATACCGAGCACAGTAATGATCGATGCTTTCTTGATCAGGCTGAGGTTTCTGTCACGAACACCCACACCATAGAGGAAGCAGGGCAGGGCAACAAAGCCGAGCATCTCGGTCAGGAACAGCAGGCCGTAACCTGATACCAGGTAGTGCCAGTTGTTGTCATAAGCCACGCCCATCATTTTGATGAAGAAGTAGCCGAAGAGGACCAGAGCTGCTGCCTTACCGAATCCGAAGACCACGCCGTCGTGATGCTTGAGGTATTCTTCGTCCATCATACGGTGCAGCTTCTTGTGGGACATGGAGCCCTCGAAGATGACCATGGACATACCTGCTGCAATACTTGAAACAAAGAAGTAGAGCGGCATGTAAGTTGAATACCAGAGCGGATGCAGCTTGGACGGGGCGATGGTGTACAGCGCGCCGAGAGAGGACTGGTGCAAAGTGGAGAGCACTACGCCGAAGATAGTCAGCACGAGGGTCAGTTTAACGACCACTTTGCGGATTTTCTTCCAGCCCAGCCATTCGAACATGGCCGGAGTGAACTCAACGAAGAGCACAGTCAGGTAGAGCATAACGCACAGACCAACTTCGAAGAGCAGGGAGGTTGTTCCCTGAGAAACGAAGATGGGGTAAGGCAGTCTCCACGGACGTCCGAGGTCGTACTGCAATGCAAATACAACCAGAGCGTAGCCGAGGAAGGCTGTCAGGATTGCCGGACGTACAGCGGAATGAAAGCGCTTGAGTCCGAAGATATAGCAGGCTGCGGAAGTTGTGTATCCGCCTGCTGCAAGAGCAACACCGCAGAGCAGATCGAATCCGATCCAGAGTCCCCACGGGTTGTTGTCATCAAGGTTAGTCACGGGACCGATCCCCTGTGTGAATCTGAGTACGGTGAGTACCAGACCTACGAGGAGGATGGCGCCTGCCACCAGATTGAAGGTATTGAAGGCCGATTTAGGGCCGTTGTTCGCGGGAGTGGACATTTATGATTCCTCCTTCTCGCTGTTTTCAGCCTCGCCTGATTCAGCCGATTCTTCCGGCTCTACGGGCTTCAGGGCATCTTCCACGGCTTTCTTGACCTCAACTTCGATCTGGCGCTTGTTGGCAACATCTGCCTTTTCAAGAGCTTCGGAGAGGGTCTTTTCTGCTTCTGAGCTTGCCTTGGCAATTGCACTTTCAACAGCTTCTTTGCGTTCTTCATCCGCAACTTTGCTGTTGCGTTTGGTTACCGCGTAAATGCCGCCGAGGAGTACAGGCCAGAGACCTGCAACCATGGGAACAGCTGCCAGTGCGCCGGCAGTGAGTTCAGGTGCGGACTTCGTGCCGAGGTCTTCACGCATGCCGATTTTATTGAAGGGCACGCCGGAGATGTACAACCAGCTGGTTCCGCCCATTTCGTCTTCACCGTAAAGGTGGTCAACGTAACGGTCGGGATTGCGGCGGATGCGCTCGCGGGCGATTTTGATCAACTCATCCCTTGTGCCGAAGATGAGTGCTTCTTTGGGGCACTCGGCAACACAGCCGGGGAGCTGGCCCTTGGCCTGACGGGGGGCGCACATGTCGCACTTCATAACCCGCGGGGTCAGGGGTTCATCATATTCGTAAGTCGGAATTTCAAAGGGGCAGGCTACCATGCAGTAGCGGCAACCCACACAGACCGACTCATCATAAACAACTGCGCCGTTGGGCAGTTTATTGAATGCTTTTACGAAGCATGCGGACGCACAGGCCGGCTCAAGACAGTGGTTGCACTGGGACTTGCGGAATACGGGATGTTCCGGAGTTCCGTATTTGTTGACCACGGTGTGTGTCTTGGCATCAGTTCTGCGTTTTGTGTCCAGCACTGCGAGGTCATCAAAGCTCTTCTCAGGTTTGGGAAGTTTGTTGACCTTGTTGCAGGCTGCTTCACATTTGCGGCAGCCGATGCAGCGGGTAGCGTCAAAGAGTACACCCTTACTTCCGGGATAACCTTTGAACTCCTTGCCTGCGGCCTCAGCTCCTGCGGGGAGGGATGCTCCCACGCAGGTTGCGCCCAGCATTCCGAGGAATGTTCTGCGTAACATTTATCTGTTCTCCTTCAGGCTATCCGTTACTATTTCTTCGCGTGACATGCGGTGCAGTCAGTGGAAGCAGGCTTCTTGATGTTCATAGCGTCATGACAGGTCATGCACTGAACGTGGTAAGCAGCCTTGAGGGCCGGACGTCCGTCCTGAACTTTACCGCCGTGACAGCTGGCGCAGCTCGGAGGAGTCGCGCTTGCAGGGCTGTTATGGTGGCAGCTTCCGCACACGGTAAGGGGTGTGCTGTGGAAAGCGTTAGCCATGGCATCGCCTTTCATACCGTCAACCATGCTCATGATGATCTTGCGGTGGGGCAACTTGCTGGCTTTGTATTCATTTTCAAGGACGTTGATGGTCACGAATTCGGGAATGTCTTTTTCTGCAACCAGAGCAGGAGACTCGGGACGCTTCAGAATCAGCGAAGAAGCAATGGCAGCCTTGGCGGAGGTTTCCATTTTGACAGGATCGCTGGAGGTGGAAGCCGGTCCGTTATGGCAGACCGCGCAGGTCTCTTTGGACTGGATTACATTCTTAGGCATCAGTTCGTGACAGCCTGCACATTTAGGATCTTTCTGCTTTACAGCATGACAGCCCACACAGGATCTGGTGCTGTCTGCTTTATGCATAGCCTTGTCGAGAGTAACAAAACCGCCGTCTTCGGAACCGCGAACAGTATGGCAGGAGGAGCAAGACTTGTTCATGGTTTCATGGTGGCAGGAGCTGCAAGATTCAGTGTAACCTTCGTGGGACTTGTGGTTGAAAGCTACGGCAGCCATGGTTGCTTTTACAGCAACGTTATCCTGCACCGGGGCGGTGAGCAGTACAGCGTCGGGTTGACTTCTGGGGAGGCGGGGCAGTTTTCCGCCCATTTTTTTCAAAACCGCAGAGTCGTCAGCCTTGATTTTAGCAGCCTGCTGTTCGCCGTGACAACCGGCACAGTCGATAGGACCGGTTTTTTCAGCTTTTGCAGTCTTCATTTCAAGGTGACAGCTCACACACTGGCCGTGATACGCTTCAGTGGTGGCCAGTTTTACCGAGCCAGTAGGCTTGGCAGTGTGACAGACACTACAGTTTTCTTCCTGTCCCTTCACGTACTCAAGCTTCTTGTCGAGATTGTTGTATACGTGGTGACAGCTTCCACAGTTGGTGTCCTGACCATCATCCTTGGCGATGAGCTTGGAATCCCAGTGGCGGTAGTGGAGAATGTTCTCCATACCTGCGGGAGCACGCTCAGCTTTGAATTCAGGGTCAGCAACGTGACAGCTGCGGCATTCACCAACTTGAGGTCCGGTTTTCTTACCGGCCTTGGCGTCGGCAGCATGACAGCTGATACAACCGTTGTGGTAAATTTCTTTGAGCTGCTTAGGAGTGCCGTTTTCAAGTCTTTTGAACTTGTAAGATACGGTTCCTTCGTTTGTTTGGTGGCAGGCAGTACAGTCTTTGCCCTGCTCTGCCGCTGCCTTGGTGTGTGTATCATGGAGAAACACAACAGCAGGCAGTTCCAGTTCTTCCTGAGCGGCAATAGTGTCGATCATAATAAGATCAGGACGCTTGTTGCCGTTTTCCTGCGGGGTTCCGACCATGCTCAACGCTTCCATATGGAAGCCGAGCACCCCAGCCAGGACGATCAGGATACCGGACAATCGCAATAGTTTCTTTCCGTTTGCCATTTTATGGATCCCCTCTCAATGCAATTGGTCATGAAGCCTCATACTCCAGACCTTTGTTGCTCCGGTCGGTTTTTGTCGTTATTCCCGGCTGTTACTTCCCCCATGGAAAGCCGTCTAATGGAAATACGTTTCGGACCGTTCCGGTGCGCCTCATTCCCCATCAACTGGGTTGGTATTAATACCTCCCAAGTCGATAGGTTTTTATACCTGCTCGATAGGTATGTTATTAATCAAGGGTACGTCAAGAGGTGTTTTGTAAAAAGTGTGGTTAAAAATACGGGTCTTTTTCATAGTGTTTTAGTCTAGATTTTCTCTTGCTCTAGGGTAATTCTCGGGCTGGCTAATGGTCTGAAATTAAAGTTTTAAATGGTTGAGACGTGTTTTCTTAATTTTTGTGATTCAATAAATGCTTATGTGGATATTATTTCTGATAGTGCATATTGGATTTTGGAGTATACTAAGAAGATTATTGTAATTTCAGCAAAGGCTTAAATGCTTGTACCCAGCTGTTTTTAAACTGTGCTGGTTTTCTGTTTTGAATGTGTAGGTTTTGCGGTACAGATTATCGTGGTAGAGCTTTGTTCAGTATCATAATTTTTTAAGAGAGGTGTTCAAATGAAGACTCTGGGAATTCTCGGTGGTATGAGCTGGGAATCAACAATTTCATATTACAAACTGCTTAATGAAGGCGTACGCGATAAAATGGGCGGTCTGCATTCCTGCCGAATGGTCATGCACAGCGTTGACTTTGCGCCTTTTGCTGAGCAGATGGGGAAAAATGACTGGGACAGTATTACCGCCGGATTAATCAAAGGAGCGAAAAGCGTTGAGGCCGGGGGAGCCGAAGCTTTGATCATCGCTACCAACACCATGCACAAAGCTGCGGATGATGTTCAGGCGGCTGTAGATATCCCTTTATTGCACATGGCTGACGCAATTGCAGCCGGTGCGGAAAAGGCAAGGGCTTCCAAGCTCGGTTTGCTGGGCACAGCTTTTACTATGGAGCAGGATTTTTTGTCCCGTCCGCTTAAGGAAAAATATGGGCTGGATGTAATTGTTCCGAATTGTGACGGGCGGTCCATGGTTCATCGCACTATTTTTGATGAACTTTGCTGTGGGAAACTTATCGATAAGACTCGCGCTGGATATATTGAAATAATAGAAGAAATGGCAGCGCAGGGAGCCGAAGCAATTGTGCTGGGCTGCACTGAGATCGGGCTATTGGTTAAGCCGGAGGATGTCTCTGTTCCGTTAATTGATACGGTAGAGGCGCATGTGGAATTGGCTTTGGAGTATATTTTGTAACGCTCTAACTCGCGAAGCGGCGAAGCCTTGATAAAAGTTTTTGGGAGAGTCCAGAGAACCTTTTTTTCAAAAAAGGTTCTTTGGTCCCCGAAGGGCTGCCGGAGGCTACTCACTCGCCACCGCAATTCCGGACCCGATCAAAACCGACCCGGCACAGCGGTTGGCGATTTTCCAGATTTTCGGGCTGCGGATGGCGGTCCTGCTGCGGTCTCCCAGCCATGCGTAACCCAGCAATACTGCCAGCACTGTGGGGATGATGGAGCTGACTACGATGAGCACATCCGTTGAAGTCAGGGTCTGCAAGTCCATGAACCCGGGCAGGAACCCGCAGTAAAAGGCGATAACTTTAGGATTGCCCAGTGATATGCACAGCCCGGCTAGAAATGTTTTTCCCATTCCTTTTTCTGAGGGCAGAGCCGCATTTTCTGCAAGAGGCGGCGGGGCCAGCCAGCATTTTATACCTAGATAGATAAGATAGGCCGCTCCGGCCCATTTCAGGAAAACAAATCCCGCTCCTAGCTTCTGGGCCGCGAACCCCATTCCGAAAATGACCATGATCAGGTAGGTGAAATCCCCCATGACGACACCTACACAATACAGGGCCGTGGATTTGAATCCGCGTGCAACAGATTGGGCGATGATGGACATGACTCCCGGTCCGGGGATCAACGCAAAAATTAAAACAGCAAGTATAAGTGCAATTGTGGATGTGACGGTCATTGTTGTTACTCCATTATTCGATTCTTTGATTACTCCGCATAGTTTGCAGGGTCCAGTAAATTATGCGTTGGCAGTACGGGTATAGTTGTCTATCAATAGGTATTCAAAACCATTACCCGGAAGAATGCATGGCCCAAAAACAGTCCCTTCCCCTTATTGAATTCATTACTCTCTGCTGTGTCGTTTTCATGGCTGTCTGCAATATTTCCGTTTATTATAGTTTGAATGTTTATCTTCAGGGTCTTGGGTTTACAAAGAGCCTTTCCGGTCTGTTGATCAGTGTCTATTCTTTGTCCGGGATGTTTATGTATGCCGCAGTCAGTAATCGCATAACAGTAGTCAACGCATATAAGTTCATGTTTGTGGGGATGCTGCTGGTTTCTGTCAGCGGGTGCGGATATCTGTATATTCACGAATTCTTGCCGCTCCTGCTTCTGCGTATCGGACAGGGGGTGGGGATTTTTATGGTTCTTGCCCCGTGTGTGACCATTCTTGTGTCCATGGTCAGTTCAGATAATGTCGGTTCTGCGTTTAGTCTTTATTCCACGGCTCTGTTGCTGCCTTATGCGGTCATGCCTCACGTTTCAGAACAGCTAGGTCCTTTGGTGGACGGTCCGGCATGGATTTATGCCGCAACTGCCGGGCTTATTCCCATAGCCTTTCTGCTGACCTTGTTTCTCCGGTATCGCACTTCCAGAATGGAAAAGCATGGGCAGGAAAAGGGAGAACCTCTCTCGGTCCGTGAATCCTACGCCAATCTTTTGCGTTTGAAGATTCTTTCCGTGCTGGCGGTCAATGGCGTCTATTTTATGATTTTTACCGGATTGTTTTTTTTGTTTCAGGATTTTGCCCATTCACGGGGAGTTGTCCGGGCCGGGTATTTCTTTTCTTTGCAGATGGGAGTGATGATCGCCATCCGGTTGTTTGGCGGAGCGGTTTTTGATCGCTTTTCCAAGCGCGGGCTGATTGTGACTGCATTCATGCTTACAGCTTTGGGGTTTGCGTTGCTTAGCTATTTGCATGATGAAAGCATGCTTTTGCCCATCGCGGTAGTTTTTGGGGTAGGTATGGGCTTAAGTGCTCCGGCTTTAAATTCACTTATGTTCGTGGTCAGCGAGCCTCGTTTCCGTAGCTTTAATGTTAATATGATGATGTTCACCGTGCACATGGGGGCATTTTTAGGTCCATTCATTGGCGGAATTGCAGTTGATTCAATTGGTTACAGCGGATTTTTGTGGATTGCAGCTTCTTGCACATTGGGCACGGCAGTAGTCTTTATGCTACTGGGGCGAGTGAAATGATTTAGCACTGGCTGAAATCTGAAAAGATAGATACTTTGAAAGATAATAGGAAGTTAAGCAGGAGGAATATATGTCGGATTTGGATATGAAATTTATGGAAGAAGCGTACAAGCTGGCAAAGAAAAGTTTTGATGAGGGCGGCTTGCCCATCGGCTCGGTATTGGTTCGTGATGGTGAGATCATCGGAAGCGGACATAACCAGCGGGTGCAGAAAGGCGACCCTATTGCCCATGGCGAGATGGATTGCATCCGCAATGCCGGACGGCAGAAAACTTACAAAGATACTACTATTTATACCACTTTATCCCCATGTATGATGTGCTCAGGGACCATTGTGCAGTTCGGAATTTCTCGTGTGGTTATCGGGGAGAACAGAAATTTTGGCGGCAATGAGGAGTTTCTTAAGTCCAGAGGGGTGCAGGTGGATATTCTGGATCATCCCAAGTGCATAGACCTTATGGAAAGGCTGAAAACTGAAAAGCCCGCACTCTGGGCGGAGGATATCGGGGAAGAATAGGTTTGAAACAGAGCGCTAGAAACGCAAAAAGCCCTGCTTTATTTCTAAAGCAGGGCTTTTTAAATGCTGTGGAGCTCCCAAGCAGATTTGAACTGCTGACCTCGTCCTTACCAAGGACGCGCTCTACCACCTGAGCCATGGGAGCACCTTTATATGGTGGCTTTCTTTGGCGATAATGCCTTAATGGCACGCTCAACTGCTATTGCAGGAGCTTCGTCGAAAGCCTTAGAGAACCAATTTGGAAAGATCGTAGTGTCAAAAGAAGGGGTCGTAGTTATCTACGACCCCGGGGGTATCTTTTTGACGTGGTCGGGATGAGAGGATTTGAACCTCCGACCCCTTGAACCCCATTCAAGTGCGCTCCCAGGCTGCGCTACATCCCGACGTCACGAAGAGAGGTTCTATGGAAATGTGACGGACAAGTCAACACCTTTTTGTGGAAAAAAAGGAAAAAATAAAATTATTAAAAATATCAATAGCTAAAACAGTTGCGAAACCCCGACCCGGATATTCCATGATTCCTTGGAGAAGGCCCAGTCCATGCGTCCGAACGTTGCTGTCATGAATAAAAAAACGGAGGAGCGCAAACTCCGCCGGTTCTTGTTTATGCTGTAGGTCCCTGCGGTGGAAGAGACTTTCCGCATTGACTGCATTTTATGGTCTTATCCTTATCTTTGAGACGGATGATGTTTACTTTTCCGCATTGCGAGCATTTCCGCTTTCGGTTTAAGGCTGCCAGAAGGCTTGAGTATATACCCCACATGTTGGTCCTGCATTGTTGCCGCTTAAAGGGTGTATCTGACTAATGCCACTCGCACCTCCAGCCCGCGTAGCCTCCCTCAGAGAAAAGGCGGATTTTATATATACCGGGGCTGACAGTAATATGCTCGGACATGCCTACAACTCTTTCTTCCATTACTTGTCCGTCTTTGGTCAAGATTTTTACACGATAACGTTGCTGTCCTTTTTTGTATGGATCAGTAAAACGCAGGGTTGTGCCGGAAACTGTGCTCAGTTCCCATTCTCCATGGTGGTCCGAAGTTCCGGCCTTAAGGCTACCGTGGGCCAATCTCCAGTCGGCGGCCATGTTTCCCCTGACCTTTTTGGCGTAATTCATTTTCGGCCTTGGTTGCTGGGGCGTTTCTACTTGTTGTGCCGGGGAAGATGGCGGTTGTGATGGTCCGGAAATTTTGGTTCCCCAGACCCGGTTACCTATCTGATTTTGGCCGTCGACCCTGCTGCCGTCAGCGGATATGGTCAGGTTGTCTACCCATTTGCCGTTACTCCATATGATTTTGACCTTACCCCGTGCAGGATCAATGCACTGCCAGCTGTTACCGTTACCGGGCATGCGCCCATCGGCGTAAAATTCAGCCTGCGAACCGGTAAACCATTTCCATTTGCCAACCAGCTTTTCACATATATTGCCGGACCCGCCATAGGGTGATCCGCCTGATGCTCCGTAAGTAGTGCTACTCCCTGCTGTGGGAGGCGGGGAGAAACGCAAACTGTTGATGCTCTGGCGGACAAGATTCTGGTACTGGGATGCAAAGGATTCGGCAAAGACCCCGATAGCCACTATGGCCCCGCCGTTGGCGTAGGTGAAAATGGCGTAGGCATGCAGTCTATTGCCGTTGTAGTAGGAGCTGTACTCTCTGAAAATTGCCGGATGGTTGTCCTGCATTATATTACGGCTGGCGATTCTGTTTTGGAAATATGCGCCGCCCCGCTGAAGTATTCCCCGTTCCATGCCGTCGGCAATGGCTTGCAGGCCGGGATTGTTGCCCGCTGCTGCGTAAACTTCAACAAAAGCGTTACGGTCCGGTGAGATGACTTGTTTCTTCAGATCCTCGGATAGCCCTTGAGTGTTGTGGGTCCAGCCGGTGGGTGTCTGTATCCAGAAATCGTAATCATCGTAAGCCGCACCGGGCTGGGCATTGCAAAGTAAAAGAACCATTGCCAGCAGAACCAAAGAAACGGAGTGTTTGAGGATATGCATATCTTGCCCCCGGCTGAAAATTGGATTTAAGACCTAGGCAGATCATAACATATGGGCGGGTGTTTTTGGAATTTTATATGTTGGTGGAGTGAAAGGTTCAGGAGGAGACTCTTTGCGAAATAAAAAAATATATAAGGTTAATATTCCTTAATATGATCCGGTCCCGTTGTTGCTGCCTCTCCGGTTAGACAAAGAAACAGGCAAAGATTGCCTCTTTCGAAAAATGATAAGGAGGGCAACAATGAGTATTTCCGGTGTAGGCGATTCGTCGGTCAGCGGCTTATTTTCAAGTCAACTGAATCCGATGAAGCGACCAGATGATTCTGAGTCTTCAGAGGATTTTGTAAGTTCTATTCTTGATGGTCAGGATAGTGATGCTGGAAAACTCAGCTCGTCTGAAGCTGGTTTTCTGGAAGATCTTTTTAGTGAAATCGATACAGACGGTGATGGAAGCCTATCTGAAGAGGAGATGGTCGCCGATCTGGAAAGTCGGCAGCAGATGAAAGCTGCCATGGGCAATATGTCTGTCGCCATGGGCGGCGGCGATGCGGTTTCCGGCAGCGGTTCTTCGGATAGCTCTTCCAGTGAAGAGGCAGAGGAGGAATACGATGAATATGATTACAATCAGGATGGCGTGGTAACTTTGGATGAGTTGCAGCAGGCTTTTGCCAGCGGAGACACTTCCCTTGAAGACATCGTCGGTCGCCGGGGTGATATTAATCAGCAGCAACCCAGTGAAGAAGGCCAGTCCGTTATGCAACGCATGGCTACGAGGGCCTATCAGGATCAATCTGTAAATACTTCCGCAAGCAACCTGCTTGGCTCCAGCGTATAAGTAAGCATCGTGATTCAGGCTGTGAACGGATTCACGGTCCGGCGTATTAATTTAAAGTAGGGAAATATGTCGTGAACATGGATGTAGAAAAAGGCTCTTCTTTTACTTAGATGAGCCTTTTTTCCTTTAAATGGTTACAGAGCCAAGCTTAAAATTTCCAGTAATTCTGCTTCAGTCAGTTCAATGGGATTACCTTTCATGCTGCTGGCCCGTGCTGCTTTGGCTGCAAGGGATTTGAAATCTTTTTCCTGTACTCCGATTTCCCCCAGTCCGGGGATATTCATCTGGATGCAAATATTTTTGACCCACTCGATACCATCGGCAGCAAGAGCGGAGTTGTTTCCGGTCAGGATCTGCGCTGTTTCATCATAAGCAGCAAGGGCCAAGCTTTGTGGATCGCGTTCCTTAAGGGCGCGGATATTAATTTCCATTACATAAGGCAGCAGAGCAGCGCAGACCGCTCCATGCGGGGCCTTGAATTCTCCTCCCAGCGGGGCGGCGAAACCGTGCACGGCTCCGAGCTTGGCGTTGGCAAGGGTGATGCCGGAAAAGAGGCTGGCCAGTGCCATGCCAGTGCGGGCTTCAACGTCCTGACCGTTCTTGTAGGCTTTTAGCAGGCTTGTTGCCCCGTGTTTTAATCCTTCACGGCAGAGCGCGTTAGTCATGGGTGAGGCGAACCTTGAAACGAATGATTCCATGAGTTGGGTCAGGGCGTCCAACCCGGTGGCAGCAGTGACTGCCGGAGGAGTGGACAGGGTCAGCAGCGGGTCAACCACGGCAATGTCCGGGATCATGTCCGCTGAGCGCAGGCTGACTTTGACCTTATGCTTAGCGCAGAGCAGTACCGCATTGGTGGTCACTTCCGAACCTGTTCCCGATGTGGTCGGGGCGGCGATGAGCGGCAATGGCTTTTTGGTTAGATCCATTCCCTTACCGACCACTTCCAGATAATCAAGCACATCCCTTTTATTAGGGATGAGTGCGGCAATGGCTTTGCCTGCGTCGAGAACACTTCCGCCACCCATGGCAACGACTACGTCGCAGTTTTTGGCGCGGGCTTCGGCGGCATGAGCACCGATCAGCTCCGTATCTGGTTCCCCGGAAATGGAAACAGTGTGCAGGTCTAAGCCTTTCTTCTGCAATCCATCAATAAGCCATTGAACCCGTTGCGGGGATTTCCCGGTCACAAGGCAGACTTTGTTTCCCATGGAAGATGCCTGCTCAGGAATGGAGCGGGCGGTTTCCAGACCGAAGACGATTTTGGGTGCGGTGGAAAATTGAAAATTCATAACTCACAGTACCATCACTCCGGCTGGGCAGCAATTTGTTTTCGTTAATGAAAAATATTGAAATGAGATTATAACGATGTTAACCGAGTTGTAACATCCGCGAATTCGATTTGTTTTGTTGGGTGCGTATGCTTTCAGATTGAGGATAACTTTGTTGTAGTAATATGAAGAAACATTCAGGAGTGAACAATGGATTTTCGTAAACTTGCTAATTATGTGCTCATGGTCGGTATGGCCGGACTTATGCTTGTGGGGTCCGGGTGCGCAGCCAAGAACAGCGGCATTCAGGTCGGTCCCCGTCCGTACTATCTTGTAAATGATTTGGACGAGGGTAAGCTGAAGACTGAGCTGAAAAAGAATCAGGATGCACCTCTTCAGCGCACAGACTTCTCTATCGGACATCGCGGGGCCTGCATGCAGTTTCCCGAACACACCAAAGAGTCATATGAAGCTGCGGCCCGCATGGGTGCGGGCATCTGTGAGTGTGATGTTACTTTTACCAAGGACCGGGAGCTGGTTTGTCGCCATTCCCAGTGTGATCTCGCCACCACCACAAATATTTTGCTTATCCCTGAGCTAGCCGCCAAGTGCACCCAGCCTTTCCTGCCTGCTGAGTACGATGAGGATGGAAAGATGATCAAGCCTGCTTCTGCCGAGTGTTGCACCAGCGATATCACCCTTGCTGAATTTAAGCAGTTAAAGGGCAAGATGGATGCGTCCAATCCTAAGGCCAGAACTGTTGCAGAATTTCTTGATGGAACTCCCGATTGGAGAACCGACCGTTACACCGGAACCGGAACTCTTATGACCCACGCGGAAAGCATTGAACTGTTCAAGAAACTGGGTATGAAAATGACTCCCGAATTGAAAAGCCCCAGTGTATCCATGCCGTTTCAGGGTGATTACACTCAGCAGCAGTATGCGCAGCAGATGATTGATGAATACAAGGCTGCCGGAGTTGATCCTAAAAATGTTTTTGCCCAGTCCTTCAATCTTGACGATGTAAAATACTGGCTCAAGAATGATCCCGCTTTCGGTAAGCAGGCTGTTTTTCTTGATGACCGCTATGACGACAAGACTTTTGATTACCAGAATCCTGAAACATGGTCTCCTTCCATGGAAGAGTTGGTTGCAGACGGTGTGACTATTATCGCTCCTCCGCTGTGGATGCTGGTTACTGTTGAGAATGGAAAGATGGTTCCTTCCGTCTATGCCAAGAAGGCCAAGGAAGCAGGTCTCGAAATTATAGCATGGTCCCTCGAGCGTTCCGGTCTACTTAAGAACGGCGGTGGTTGGTATTATCAGTCTGTCAAAGACATCATCACCAAAGATGCTGATACCATGGTTCTGCTCAACGTACTTGCTGAAGATGTTGGCGTAATCGGCGTTTTTTCCGACTGGCCCGGTACTGTGACCTACTTTGCGAACAAGAAAGATCTGAAGTAATTATGATGGTCTTCGCGATTTTTAATAGGACGTCCTTTGGGGCGTCCTTTTTTGATATTCATCCAAAATACTGATTGCAGGGCAAGCTGGTTCGGGTATTTATTAATCAGAACATGATTACGGGAGAATGCCATGCAGCCTATTAAAGTTACCATATTTTCTGATTATATCTGACCCTATTGTTACATCGGCAAAGGTCTTGTCGAAGAGTTGCAGAAGGAATTCGCCATTGAAGATGAATGGCTGCCTTATGAAATTCATTCAGATACCCCGGCAGAGGGCGTGCGTCTGGATGAATATTTCCCGGGCATGAAGCCGGAATTGTTTTTTGAAGAAATTAACGAGCGCGGCAAGCGTTATGGGCTTTTTTTCGGCCCGCAGCAGATTATGAGTAACTCCCGGTTTTCACTTATGGGCGGGGAATTTGCCAAGGAACACGGTTGCTATCACCAGTACCATGAAGCTGTGTTCAGGGCATTTTTCACCGATTGTAAAAATATCGGGGAGATGGAGGTGCTGCTGGCTGCGGCTCGCGAATGCCGTCTTGATGAGCAGGCTTTCAAGGGAGCATTGGAGCAGGGAGTTTATCTGGATAAATTAAAAGAAGGCACTCAAATGGCCCGTGATAACGGGGTTACCGCCGCTCCTACTTTTATGATTGAGGGGCATGGCAATGTTACCGGAGCCGCCTCTATTGATAGTTTTCGGGAAATTTTTGCCAAGCTGCGGGATACTCAGTAACAGAAAATTTTTAATTCACGATGAATTCACACCCGCCAAGGCAAGGTTCGTTCCGAAAGGGGCGGACCTTTTCTTTGGATTATTCATTAATGTTAAGAATGTAAATTTGTAGAGTTTAATTTTTACTTTTCGCAAGCTGAGCTTAATTGAATAGAAGTTCTACCCGTTCTAAAGTGAAAGCTAGTTTGTAGTTCAGTCTTGGAGTTAAATATGTTTCTTAAAACTTTTCTTGCATTTTTTGCTGTGTCCTGTCTGGTCGGACTTTTGTTTCTTAATACCGGATGTTCCGCAATTGCTTATTCTGATTTTGAGCCCGAAAATCCTTACGGAGATTTGCCCAAGTCTTCCATTCCCGAAGTTGTGGGCTTTGCTGCGTTTTTCAGCGATCATTCCTAGTGTCGGCTTTTTGCTGTGCCTGGTCCTGACACAAGGTTGTAATCCAAACGGGGTCTTGTCGTAATTCTTTTGCCAAAAATATCGCGCATATATTCCATGTCCGAAGGGAGGACAAACTACGTATATTAAGGAGTTGTACTATGGAAAGACGCGAATTTTTGAGGATGGGGCTTGTTGCCGGGGCCGCAGTGGCCGCTTCCGCAATACCTGTTATGGCTGAGGCTGCCTACACAGAATTTACAATTAAAGATTGCATGAAATTCACTCCACAGCAGATGGCTGAAAATTCCGGTGCGGTCATGGAGTCATGGAAATACATTCAGGTTCAGGCTGCAAGCATTAAGAATCCCAAGCTGCGCAGAGCAGTGCAGGACATCATTGCAAACCCTGCGCCCAAGCTCATGAGTGCTGTTTCCGGTCGTAAGAAAGAAGTTTACAAAGAACTTGAAAAGAACGGCTGGCTCAAGGGTGTTTCCTATGAAGCTTTTCTACCTGAAAACGGTTCTTCCAAAAAAGCCAATCAGCCTTTCTATACCGCCCCCGGCAGTGGATACACCAGTCATCATAGCTATCCCGGCGGCCTCGCCACTCATACTGCCCTGAACGTTGAAATGTCCCTGGCTCTTTACGAGAACTATGACAAAATTTACGGTTTCAATCTTGACCGCGATGTAATTGTTGCTGCCCAGATTTTGCACGACCTGCATAAGCCTTGGGTTTTCCAGTGGAAGAAAGACGGCTCCAGCCGCAATGAAAACAAACTTGCCGGAACAGGCGAGCACCACGTTCTGGGTGTTGCAGAATCCATAGTGCGCGGACTTCCTGCTGAAGTCTGTGTTGCTCAGGCCTGCGCTCACAATCACCCCGGTTTTTCCAAGGAAGAAGAAGGCCCGGTCCGCTGGCTCAAGGCTGCTGCCATCATTGCTGATGTTAATCCGGTCAAATATGGATTACTTGCTGCTGACGGCAAAACTCTTCCGCTTCAGCGCAGTATGGAAGCTTTCGTTACTCACCTCGGCGACCACGACTGGGTGCTGACTGTACCCGCCGCTAAATGGCTTATCCCGGCCATGGAAGAAATCGCTATGCAGGATTACGGTATGGGCAAGGCTGATCTCAAGTCCGCAAAATTTTATGCTTTCAGAAACAATGTATTCAGTCAGGCTACGATTATGACTCTGTATCACCTGATGCAGAAGGATGGTAAGGAAGCTCTGCGCAAGCAGGTTCATGCTATCGTTAAGGCTTAGCTTCTACTGATATAAGCACCAAATAAAAATGGGGGTTGCCGATAATTCAATCGGCAACCCCCATTTTCGTGAGCTATGAAAGATCAGTTTAGCTTTCCATGTACTCGTGCAGGGCTTTGCAGAGTTGGTCTGCACAGGAAGTGGTTTTTTTACCGCAGGTGATACCTTCGAGGGTCTCGATGATCTTGGGAAGTTCCATTCCTTCTATAAGGGCGGAGATGGCTTTGAGGTTGCCGTCGCAGCCGCCAGTGAAGTTTACAAAGGTCAGCTTGTCGCTTTCCACTTTAAAGCGGATCAGTTTAGCACAGACGCCTTTGGGGGTGAAAACATGGGTGTCCGCAGGTGCCTCAACTCCGCCGAGGGGAGAGAGCATGGTCGGTTGAAGTGAGATGTTTTCCATTTCGTCCTCTGTATTTGATTAAAGTCATATCCGCTGCGGGATGCTGCGGGTAATAGTAGATTGATTGTGCTGAGAGTTTTTCATCATGAAAATGCAGGTAAGGTCAAGGGTGTTTTGGAGCACTCTGCCGGGTTGTATTTTGACTTTCGGGACTTATTATGAAATTTCATTACTTTGCTGTTTGGCAAAAAGAGAAAATTAATATTGCTCTTAAGCGGATGGATAGAGAAGGAAGGTTTAGATGTTGAAAACAGCGGCCAAAAGTCACGCACAAAATTTTCCTAAAGCTTTTCAGGAGTATCCCTTAAGGCTTCAGGTGGAAGTGACCACAAGATGCAATATGAGTTGCTCCATGTGTGTAAAATACGCTCCCGAGAGTGATATTCATGAAGGTGACTTAAGTCTGGAAGATTTCAAGCGCCTCGGTCCGGCTCTCGGGCATTGTGAGAAGCTTGTTCTGAACGGGATCGGCGAACCGCTGCTGCATCCTGATCTGGCGGCAATGGCCTCCTTTGCCCGCAAGCGTATGCCGGAGCACGGTTCCATCGGCTTTCAGACCAACGGTTTGCTTTTTACAGAGCAGCGGGCGCGGGAGCTTGTTCAGGCCGGGGTGGATACATTCTGCATCTCTGTGGATTCGCTCGATTCTTCGGAGGTTAAAGGGGAGTTGCACGGGCAGTCCAGCACTGACAGGCTGGCCCGCACGTTTTCACTTTTGAAGGAGTCCGGTCGGGAAAGCGGAAAAAATGTCAGGCTGGGCGCGGAATTTGTGCTCATGGCCGATACATATAAGCAATTGCCTGAAGTCATCCGTTGGGCAGCCGGGCAGGGGGCGGAGTTCATACTTTGTTCCCATGTGCTGGCCTATCACGAATCCATGCAGGATCAATCATTGTTCAATCCCAACAGTTCTGCGGCTGTTGAGCTGTTTGAAAAATGGAAGAACATAGCCCGCGAAAGAGGGTATGACCTGCAACAATATTTCAGTTTCGTCTGGAATCCGGGCCGGAGCATGAAACGAGAGAAGTTGTTTGATCTTATCCGTGAAATGCGCGCCGATGCTGAGCAGCGTAATGTGTGGATAAACCTGCGCAGCCTTGCGGATTGGGACCGGAAAAGCCAGACTGATGAATATCGGCAGTTGCAGGAAATCTATGCCCGATCCAAAGAACTGGCTGCTGAGCTTGGAGTTGAATTACGCTTACCACCGCTTATGGCTGAAAATGAACTGCGCTGTTCATTTATGGAAGACGGAGCTGCGTTTATTACTTCAAAAGGAGAGATATCTCCCTGCCAGTTTCTCTGGCACAGCTGTACCTGTTATCTGGATGGTAGCGAAAAACTGCTCCGTCAGAAGAAATTTGGAAATATTGCTGAGGCTGGTCTGGGTGAAATCTGGAAGGGTGCAGCCTATACAGGATTTCGTGCTGAAGTGCTGGAATACGAATACCCTTACTGCTCCAACTGCCCCATGGTTCCCTGTGATGATATTATCGGGCGGGACAATGAGTTTGAGCTTGATTGTTTGGGTGTGGAAGTTCCTTGCGGACATTGCCCGTGGGCTATGGGCGGCTTGCAATGCCTGATGTGATCATTACTTTGAAAATGAACATTTAAATGAAAATGGCGGCCCGAATGAGCCGCCATTTTTTTATTCTTCGTCTTCTTCGGAATCTCTTTCAGTTACGAATAGATCCACTTCCTTGCTTTTCATCAGGTCACAGAAGACCTGCGGCGGGCGTTTGTCGGTGAATATCGCATCGATTTCACCGAGGTCGGCAATGCGGACCATTGCGTTGCGGTTGAATTTGGTGTGGTCGGTAACCAGAAAAATGTTGCGGGCATTGTTGATTATCTCACGGGCCACGCGCACTTCATGGTAATCATAGTCGAGCAGGGTGCCGTCTTCATCAATACCGGAAACACCGATAATGCCGTAATCCACTTTGAACTGCTTGATAAATTCAACAGTGGCTTCTCCGGTGATTCCCTTATCGCGCTGACGGACCATACCCCCGGCTACGATAACTTCGCAGTCGTTGTTGCTCATGGTCAGGGCAACATTAAGGTTGTTGGTGATAACCCGCAAGGACTTGTGGCTGGAAAGTGCTTTGGCCACTTCCTCGGTAGTAGTCCCAATATTTATAAACATGGAAGCATGTTCGGGAATGTGCTTGGCGACCATTTCTGCAATTAGTCTTTTTTCCTGATGCAGAATGTTTCTACGCGCACTATAATCAACATTTTCAACACTGGAAGCTCTGCCGGCACCACCATGAAAGCGTTGCAGCAGGTTGTTTTTACAGAGTTTGTTGATATCTCTTCTTATGGTCTGGGGTGTTACTTCAAAATGTTGTGCAAGAGACTCGATAGGAGTGAAGCCTCTTTCATTTACAATATTAAAGATTTCCCGCTGTCTTTTAGATAATGACTCGAGGTTCAGTTTCATGCCTTTCTGTCTTCGTTTTTGCCTTTCAGTCAAAATTATTGCTCCTTCCTTTCGCCACCGAACAATTTTGTCTATATAATGAGAGGCTTCGGTATTTATGGTTGTTTTTCTACACAAAGGTATTCATTTCATGTAAAATGAAAATTGATTGCTAATCTGCTTTTCTTAGCAGCACTCTCGCCCACAAGCAAGGTAAACAACTTCCATTTAGATGTAATGAAACCGAAAGGGTGATCATTTTGATCATTTTAAATGAATAAGATGATTAAACCATATAATTATAAAGGTTTTGGTTTCATAAGTTCCCTTGAATGTGTGGTTTATTTGATTCACTGGCCGAAAATGTATTTTTAGGCGTAAGGTCTGGGTTTTATTTTCTTTTTATATAAAAGTCTTGTAAAATGAAAATAAATTCTTGTCATATTGTTTTCAATATGTCACATTTTGTTCAAAAGCGAAACGAAAGAGGTGGTTTGGAAATTTTGAGCGTTTCGTTTTGAAATATGACGCGTGGGAGGAACCCGGTCTCCCGGAAGGCTTTTCCTGGTTTTTGGGTTCATATGTTCATTACAATTTTTATCCGGCGTTTCCGGTCGGTTTATAGAGTGGGTGTTGCATGAAACGTTCAGATTATATCCAGCAGATGGAAGACGACTCAAAGGTCTGGGACTTCATTATTATAGGTGGTGGTGCTACCGGACTTGGTTCCGGCCTTGATGCTGCTGCTCGTGGTTATTCCGTTCTTCTCCTTGAACAGGGTGACTTTGCTGAGGCAACCTCCAGCCGTAGTACCAAGATGGTTCACGGTGGTGTAAGGTATCTTGCTCAGGGTAATATTTCTCTGGTTATGGAAGCTCTGTACGAGCGTGGAATTCTCAAGCAGAACGCTCCGCACATGTGCTACAACCAGAAGTTCATCGTTCCTGATTACAAGTGGTGGGGGCTTCCTTACTACGGTATCGGTCTGAAATGCTACGATCTGCTGGCCAGAAAATATAGCTTCGGTCCTTCTCAGATCTACTCCAAGGGATCTGTTATGAAGGAAGTTCCCGGTGTGCTTGCCAAGAAGCTCAAGGGCGGAGTGACCTATCACGATGGTCAGTTCGACGATGCTCGTCTGGCTTTGACTCTTGCCCGCACAATGGCTGACATGGGCGGCTCTCCCATGAACCATACCAAGGTTACCGGACTTGTTAAGAATCCTACCGGCTATGTCTGCGGTGTGAAAGCTGAAGATAAGCTTTCCGGTAAGACTTATGAACTGAAAGCCAAGGCTGTTATCAATGCCACCGGTATTTTCACCGATGACATCATGAACATGGATAACGGCGAACATAAGAACCTCATCGCTCCCAGTCAGGGAATCCACATTGTTATTGACCGTGAATTCCTTGGTGGCGACACCGGCATTATGGTTCCCAAAACTGATGACGGCCGCGTAATTTTCTTCGTGCCCTGGCACGGCAAGGTTGTTGTCGGTACTACTGACACCGCCCTTGATTCTGTAAGCATGGAGCCTAAGCCTCTTGAAGAAGAGATCAACTTTCTCGTTGAGCACTCCGCAAGATTTCTTGCCAAGCCGCCGACCCGTGCTGATGTGCGCAGTGTGTTCACCGGTATCCGTCCGCTGATCGCAGCTGATGATTCCGATTCCACTTCCGCACTTTCAAGGGATCACTATCTGACCGTGTCACCCAATAAGCTGCTGACCATTGCCGGTGGTAAATGGACTACCTACAGGCATATGGCTGAAGACTGCATTGATAACGCAATCCAGATGGGCGGCCTCCCTTTCCGCCCCTGCGTAACCAAGAACGTCAAGCTGCATGGCTACACTGAAGAGTTCGACCACAATGACCACATGCATGTTTACGGTAGCGAAGCCGCTGAGATCAAAGCTCTGGCTGAAGAGTTCCCCGAACTCGACACCCGCATGCACGAGAGACTGCCTTACTCCTGGCTCGAAGTAGTCTGGGCTGCACGCAATGAATGGGCACAGACTGTTGGTGATGCTCTTTCCCGCAGAACCAGAGCGCTCATTATTGACGCTAAGGCTGCTAATGAAGTTGCACCTAAGGCTGCTGAAATTATGGCTAAAGTGCTTGGTAAAGACGAAGCTTGGGTTAAGGAGCAGACTGAACAGTTCCGTGAACTGGCTAAGAACTACATTGTAGACTAACATATTATATAGCGATTTTCCGGACCGGGTGTTGATGTACCCCTACTGCATCAATACCCCTCTGGACTATTGTGTGATCATATTTCGCACTGTTTTCAGTGCACCATATTCTCCAAAGAATGATGGGGGGCTTCCCTACCTCCATCACCACTTCCCTTTGCCGTCGGTCGCCTGGACCGACGGCTTCTTTTTTTTCAATTGATGTAAAAAAATAGTGTCTCCGTGTTGGAAATTGAGTATATTCGATTTCAATTTCATTACACAGATGTTCACTTAGTATGCATGAGCGCCCATGTGAGGCTTTCTGTGTTTACCGGAAGGTACCATTTTCGTTTCAGGTAAATTGGGTGTAAATGTTGCTGTATGTCACAAAAGCCACGCTGCATGCGGGTAGGGAGGAATTAGAAGAATAAAAAAGTTTTAGAAATGGATGTTGCAACTGTTTAATATCAAACTATTTTTACTAAACCGAAAGCTTAAAGTGAAAACTTCTTTTCGATTTTGAACATTATGGGGTTGATTTTTTGTTTGTTACAAAATACTGTCTACCCATAGGAAATGGAAAAGCGTGAGATTCATTCGAGCGCGAGGTGGTATTCGTTTCCGAAAAGAAACGAATTTTGTTTTTAACTGCTTTAAGAGATGTGGGAGTGATTATGAGTCCTTTCTTAGGCGAAGTAATTGGTACAATGATTCTTACCCTTTTCGGTTGCGGCGTAGTTGCCAACGTCCTTCTTGAAAAATCCAAAGGTCAGAACGGTGGTTGGATTGTCATCACTATGGGTTGGGGTTTTGCAGTAACATTTGCAATCTACGTAGCCGGTAAATACTCCGGTGCACACATCAACCCTGCTGTTACCATCGGTCTTGCTGCCGGCGGTTATTTTTCCTGGGGTCTGGTTCCCCTTTACATTGCCGGCCAGATGCTCGGCGCATTCATAGGTGCAGTAATTTGCTTTCTTACCTACAAATGCCACTGGGAACCCACTGCGGATGCTGGCCTGAAACTGGCTGTATTCTCCACTGGTCCCGCTATTCGCTGCACTGGCGAAAACTTCCTCTGCGAATTTATCGGTACCTTCTTTCTGGTATTCATCATCCTCGGAATCGGTGCCAACGAATTCACTCAGGGTCTTAACCCCCTGATCGTAGGTTTCTTTATCATGGCTATCGGCCTCTCTCTTGGTGGCCCTACCGGCTACGCTATCAACCCTGCTCGTGACCTCGGTCCCCGTATTGCTCACGCCATCCTGCCCATTCCGGGTAAAGGCGACAGCGACTGGGGATACTCCTGGATTCCTGTTGTAGCACCTATTTGCGGTGGTGTTGCAGGCGCTCTGGCTTACAAAGCTCTCATCGGCTAAGTATCACGATTGATAGAAATTAAATGATAATACGGGGTGAAGGTTTGCTTCGCCCCTAATTACCAAAAGAGGAAATTTAGAATGGAAAAGAAATACGTACTTTCAATTGACCAGGGAACCACTAGCTCTCGCGCTATCATTTTCAACAAAGGTGGCGAGATTGTTAAGGTAACCCAGAAAGAATTTACCCAGATTTTTCCTAATCCGGGTTGGGTTGAGCACGATGCTATGGAAATCTGGTCTTCTGTCCAGTCCGTAGTTGCTGAAGCCCTTTCCGACGTTTCCGCAGCAGAAATCGCAGCAATCGGTATCACCAACCAGCGTGAAACCACAGTTGTCTGGGACAAAAACACCGGCAAGCCCGTATACAACGCAATCGTATGGCAGTCCCGCCAGACCATGGATATTTGTAACGAACTCAAAGGCAAAGGCCTTGACCCTATGGTTCGTGAAAAAACCGGTCTGCTCATTGACGCATACTTCTCCGGCACCAAAGTTAAATGGATTCTCGACAACGTTGAAGGTGCCCGTGAAAAAGCTGAAGCTGGCGATCTCCTTTTCGGTACCATTGACACATGGTTGGTATGGAAGCTCACCGGCGGAGCAGTTCACGTAACTGACTACACCAACGCTTCCCGTACTCTCATGTACAACATCCACGAGCTCAAGTGGGACGAAGAAATCCTCGAAGCACTCACTGTTCCCGCTTCCATGCTTCCCGAAGTTAAGCCTTCTTCCGAAGTATACGGCAACACCCACAAAGATAAGTTCCAGGGCCTTGAAATCCCCATCTCCGGTATGGCCGGTGACCAGCAGGCAGCACTGTTCGGTCAGGCTTGCTTTGAAGAAGGTATGGCTAAGAACACCTACGGTACCGGTTGCTTCATGCTCATGAATACCGGTGAAAAAGCGGTTCCTTCCAAGAACGGCCTGCTGACCACCATCGCATGGGGTGTTGACGGTAAAGTTGAATACGCTCTTGAAGGTTCTATCTTTGTTGCAGGTTCCGCTGTTCAGTGGCTGCGCGACGGTATGAGAATGTTCCGTGACGCTAAAGAATCCGAACTCTACGCAACTCGCGTACAGAGTTCTGAAGGCGTTTACATGGTTCCCGCATTCGTAGGTCTCGGTGCTCCTTACTGGAACTCCGACGTTCGCGGCGCAGTATTCGGTCTGACTCGCGGTACCACTAAAGAACATTTTGTTCGTGCTACCCTTGAGTCTCTCTGCTACCAGACCAAAGACGTTCTCTCCGCTATGGAAGCTGACTCCGGTATCGAGCTGGCTAGACTCCGTGTTGACGGCGGCGCAGTAGCTAACGACCTGCTGCTCCAGATCCAGTCCGACTTCCTCGGTGTTCCTGTTGAGCGTCCCATGTGCATTGAAACCACCGCTCTTGGCGCAGCATACCTCGCCGGTCTGGCAGTTGGTTTCTGGACAGACAAGAACGACATCAAAAAGAACTTCGGCGTTGACCGTGAGTTCGATCCTAAAATGGAAGAAGCAGAATCTGCAAAGCTGTACGAAGGCTGGCAGAAAGCTGTTGAAGCTACCATGGTTTTCAAATAGTAGAACATACGCAGCTTAACCGCTGTATCTCACTGTATATAAGAAAGGCCCCGTTCGCGGGGCCTTTCTGCTTTTTGGCGTTGTGTCTGATTATGTGAGTGGAAGCTTAATGGTGAACTGGGTCCATTGATTTACAGCGGAATCAACTTCTAAGCTTCCGTGGTGCTGATCGTTAATAATGAAATATGACACGGAAAGACCTAGTCCGGTGCCTTGCCCCACCGCTTTTGTGGTGTAGAATGGATCGAATATCCTGCTCTTGGGTTCAATGGAAATTCCGGGGCCGTTATCTTTTATTTCAACGATTGCCATGTTGTTTTCCATGCGAATACGACAGATGAAACTTGGGCTCTCTTGTCCATATTCTTTTTCGGTCATTGCTTCAGCACCGTTTTTAAGCAGGTTCAGGAAAACCTGTTGGATTTCTGTTCCAGCGCAATATACAGGCGGAACGTCACTGTCATATTGGCGGATAATTTCTATTTTCCTGAAATCATATTGTTTCTTCAGGTTATAGTCATTGGCTGCCAGTTCAATTGTTTTATCTAGAAGCTCAGGAAGATGATGGTGTCTACAATCACTATCGCTTTTACGGCTGAAATTAAGCATGTTGGAAACAATCTTTGCAGCGCGTTTCCCCGAGTCCATAATGCCGTCAACCATTTTGGGAATCTGCCGTTTTTCAAGATATTGATGCAGTTTTTCCAGCGAGATGCCACATTCCGCGGCAACGGATTTATTTTTTTCCATATCGCTTAAAAGTCGCTTCTGCATGTTCTGGGCATGTCCGAGAATCCCTGCCAGAGGATTGTTAATCTCATGAGCCATGCCTGCAGCAAGCCCTCCCACAGACATCATTTTTTCTGACTGAATCATCATTTGCTCAAGATAGATTCGTTCCGTCACATCATCGATGCGGATAACCGCGCCTTGCACGCCATTGGCGATCAGCGGGTAAATGGTGATGTCGTCGTAGCGGGTTATGCCGCCATTTATTCTGGTCTGCATGGAGTCCGTTGCGATGGCCCTTTTCTTCATGGCCGCAAGAATATTGTCCAGTTCATCCTGCATTTTAGGTAACGCTTCAGCCAGCGGGAGGCCTATAGCCTCATGGGAGCTGAGGCTGCTCAATTTCTCTGCTTCCATGTTCCAGTGGGTGACATTACCGTCCGGGTCAACTCCTACAAGTACCGACGGCATTGAGTTGATGATATTTGCCAGATAGTTTTTGGTTTTACCCAGTTCCTCTTCGGCATGACTGCGGGCCTGTTCATATCGGCCGAGTATGAAGAAACCTCCGGCAATGAATACGATTCCTGCAATCCATATGGTCAGAAATGAGAAATTTGTTTCAATAATGAATGCATTCAGAGTTTGCTGATAGCCTTGCATGGGCACAATTACACTGACTCCGCCTCTGATATCACCTTCTTTGTATCCTTGCAGGGCATGGCATTTGAGGCAGGCTTTTTCTGCGATCAACGGGCGCATGAAGTGAAGCACCGGCTTTCCATTATCCGTTGCGAGAGCGTGGAAATCCTTGGGATTGTTTTTGAATGATTTCAAAATTTTTCTTTCCCAGTCAAAAGGAATGTTGTCTGGGCGGATGGGATTCAGGCTGGTGATGTGTCCTTGAAGTCCTGCTTCATTGTTCATCATACCGTAGACCATGCGCATCATGTAAGCCGGATTTATCATGGTCATTTTCTTGCCTTCAACGGTGGTCAGGTCTCGTTTAGGCACATCAAGGTATTTATTGGGTGGAATTCTGGAAGATATTTCTGCGTATAGCCCCCCCAGACCGGCAACCCAGCGACGGTAGGTCAGATCTTTCTCAAAGGCCACCTCTGCCTCTTTCAAGGCTGAATTGTAAATATTGTCTTTCTGAGCCTGAACCATTCTGTGGTGAAAGAAATATATGGACATGGTCCAGATCACAGCCAGAAGCAGGCCGAAAAGAAGTAGTTTATGGTAGTATTTCAAATGTACATCCTGCCGCTACATGTTTTTATACTTCTGGCCTATCATAGCAAATAGAGGAAAAGGCATCCAGAGTGATTTAAATCTGAAGCAAAGGAATGGTCCTCATCTTTGCTATTTCATTTCAAGCCGCTTTATCTGGTGGGTGGTATTGAAGAATTCCAGAGGTTTGATGCCGTCTCCTTCAATAATACCTTCTGTTTTCGAGTACACGTAAAGTTTGACCGAAGCTGAAAACTTAGCGGCAAGTTTCTTTTCGATTTTTTTTATCTCTTTACTTTGAACCAGCCTTGCCCCGGTCACGTCTGCCATGATTTTCCAGCCGTTCTTCATCTCCTGAGCTTCTACATGTATGGGGAAAATATTTCTGATTTCATTTATGAGTTTTGCTGTTTCCTGCTCAATCTTTTTGGCCTGCGGGGATTCTTTTCCTGAGTAATGGACCCCGAAAAGATTCCTGCCGTTGCGAGTTATGTCGTAGCTTTTATAGTAGCGGATGATCAGGGACAGATCTTTGGCCCCGGTGTTCTTGCGAAGCATGCTTTCCAGCTTCTCAACTGATTCCGGCATGGGCCGTTCGGGACCACTGATCTCTATGATCAGGCCCGGACCACTTTTTAGTTTAGTGTAGTTAATCCCCGAGAGGGTGTACCATGGATATTCAGACATCACACTTCGGAGTAGAAGTTCCGCCTGTTCCATGATTAATGCGCTTTTCTTTAACTTGATATGTTGTTTTTTTGCATGTGCGTTGAGTAGGTCCGTTGTTGATTGCGGGGATGACGAAATGCTTTGGGTGATACTGGTACGGACGATTATTTTCACTGGCTTGTGCAGAGTTATTGCCGCACTCTTTTCCATTTTTTTTATGGCTTCTGCCTTAAGTGAAAACGGTCCCTTAAGGGTAACGAAACCGTTAACCGTACCTTCATGGATTTCGTGGGTGATTTTTCCAATGGTGGTGTTGGGAATGGAGGTGATGGCCTGAGTTGCCACAGTGCGCAGGCTATTATTTATTTGGCGTGAAAGGGCGACTTCAACTAGGGATTTGGTCAATAGGCCAGCAACAATTATCAGTCCAATGGTGCTTATGGAAAAATGCTTTATTAACCGTGGCAAAGGTTCATCTTCTGAATGGGGGATAAACCCGGTAATGATGAATAGAGCACTGGCAACCGAAAGAATGACCAAAAAGTTGGCAAAGAAGAGTAAAAAAGCTCCCCAGCCGTCGGAGTATTGTTGCAGGGCGATACATAATCCGCTGGCACAAAGCGGAGGTACAAGGGCTGTGGCAATGGCGATTCCGGGCATGACCGGACTGACCCGTTCATCAATGAGGGCGACTGTTCCGGCTATCCCGGCAAAGGCTGCAACGCCTAGATCCAGCAGATTGGGCTTGGTGCGGGAAATAATTTCATGGGTCAGTTCAAAGAAAATGGGAAGGCTGCCGATCAGCATTCCTCCCAGTATTCCGATTAAAATTCCGGCAGTGACTGAGAATACGGAATCGCGGATGAGGTCCACTTCTCCTCGCACCAGTCCAAGGGAAAGTCCGAAAATAGGGGTCATCAACGGTGAAACCAGCATGGCCCCGATAACCACAGCCGGGCTGTCCGCAGTCAGGCCGATGGAGGCGATAAAAACAGCCACGCCCATGAGCAGGTAATACATTCCGCGAGGGACTGAATTGCGGGTAATTTCCGTGATTAAAAATTCACGGCGAACATCGCTGACAAATAACAACGGTGTTTTCACTTTGTTTTTCCGGTTGAATATCAGTCCCATGCTCCCTCCGGTTGTCCCTTTTGAATAATAGATATAATAGGAAAATACGACTAAGATGAAGATGGGTCAACCGGGTTTTAAATTTATTGCTATATGAAAGTTGATGCTATTCAGTTGTAAAATAGTGGAGGATGATATGCGTTTTCGTTTGTTTTTCTTTAAGTTTGCGGTTTTTAGCCTGTTGCTGGCTGGTGTTGCGCAGGCTTCAAATCATGATGAAATATACATGAAAGCTGTGAATGATGCCCGGATAGTGGAGCATGGGGAGATCTCACGTAAGTTGTTGGGGATTTCTTCCCCGCAGGAAAAGAACTCTCCGCAAGTTTTATTGTGGAAGATCATTTCCGGGGAGCAGCATGTGCTGGTCTGCACCTGGGCAGGTAAATATTTACAAGGCAAGGGGTGGCAGGCTGGCAGAGAATATTCGTTGGCGAAAACGGATAACTTGTGGGTTACGGCAATACCGGAGTTAAAAGATTTCTTTTTGCAGCGCGGATTCTGGCCGCCAAATCATGACAAGCTGGTCTTGCGCATTAAACAATTATTGGGCCTTCCGGTAAGTGACCGGATGACTGTGTTGGTTGAGTTCTGGGTTAAACCGTCTGACATTTTCCGCCCTTGCCCGGATTCAGATCCCTCTGATCACGAAGCACAATTGGTCTACCCCTGGAAGAGGAGTCCTTTCCAGAGTTTTGACTCGAGCATGAAAATTCATAGTTATGTGGACGATGTGAACCCGGATGTTGTTTACAACTACAAGCAATGGTATGAAAATCTCAACGCGACCATCTATTCTGGCGACACTCCATATCCGTGGACCCAGCTTGGCTACACTTATGACTGGGCTGACGACAAATATAATAACAACCATGTGGGACTTTCTGAGTTCATAGTACTTGGCGGATCAAAAATTGTGATTGAGAAGATTGTTAATACTGAAAATTTGGCCGACTATTTTGTGAAACCTCTTTCTGTTGAGAGCATTAGATAGTTCATTGTGCTGTCGCATACTGAACAGGTCCCAACAAAGCCTGTCCCTGCTTTTCTGGGGCAGGCTTTTTTATGAATCATTCTTGGCGTTCATTGATTTTTCGGGTTATATTGTAGTTAAGGTTTTACGGCTGTAATGCGGGAGGAGTGAATGTCGGTAATTTGTTTTCAGTCTTGGAAAAAGGCCGTTTTGTCATTGTTGCTGTTGTTTATTTGCCTGCCTCTGAGTGCATGTTCAGATGACCCTATCCGCTTGGGATTTTCCGGGACCCTTAAAGGGAAGTATTCCGATCTCGGAGTGCAGGGCCGTAACGGGGCTTTATTGGCTGTTGAGGAGATTAATGCGGCTGATGGCATTGATGGTCGTAAAATTGAATTTTTGGTGCGTGACGACCATAACACCCCGGAAGGAGCTGTTGAGGCTGATAAGGAACTTGTTGCCGAAGGTGTTCCTGTCATTATCGGTCATATGACCAGCTCGCAATCCATGGTCGCAGTCCGGGAGATGAAGGATAGCGGGGTTATATATATTTCTCCCACTACTTCGACGCCTTGGTTGCAGGGGATAAAAGATTGTTTTTTCCGGGTGATCCCGACTCTTACTGATTTGTCAAAAGGACTTGCAGAATATTCCGTGGATAAGCTCGGCACGAAAAGACTGGCCGTAGTTTGGGACACTTCCAATAAAGCTTTTGCTGATTCTTATAAAAATATTTTTGTTGAAACATTTGTGCAAAAGGGCGGAGAGCTTGTCGGTGAGGCTAGTGTCGGGATGCAGAAAGGTCCCGTGGACTGGCAGACTATTGTCGATGAATTGAAGAAAATGAAACCCGACACCGTGGTCATGGTCACATCTGCCCGAGATCTAGCCGCTTTTTCCCAGTTCTGTACTTTGAACAAAACGGACTGGACAATAATGAGCAGTATGTGGGGATATACAAAGGAACTGATCCAGACAGGCGGCAAAAGTGTGGAAGGGATACTTTTTGTGGTCCACTTTGCCGAGGATGATCCAGAAGAAGGGTATGTTGATTTTAAGCAAAGGTTTATTAAACGTTTCGGCTGGCCGCCCAATTTTGCAGCAGCCTTTGGTTATCAGGCTGTGCTGGTTTTTGAAGAAGCGGTGAAAAGGAATGGAGGGAGCACAAAAGGATTGGCGGAGGTCATTCCCGGAATTGCCTTTGAAGAAGGGTTGATCGGACCTTTTGAAATTGATGAGTTCGGGGATGTAGTCCGTACCGGTCATATTGTAACAGTCAAAGATGGACAATTTGTTACTGTTTCAAAGAGAAAGAGATGAGTAGAGCTTCCGTTGTTGAGATATTTCAGGGCAAGTTGGTCCAATGGATCCTTGTGCCGGGGTTGATCATGACCGTTGCACTGGGTTCTATTCTGGGCTTGAGCCAGATCCATACAATGGAACGAGAGCTAGTGCAGCTTTCAAGGTCCCTGTCTCGTAATGTTGAGTTTTACATTGACGGTGCGGAGGATGTCTTGCGTTCTGTGGCCATAATGAGTGGAGACGGAAATGTTGAGAGTTTTCGTGCTTATTTTGAAGGTCTTCATGATCGTTTCGCTCAGTTTGAACGTCTTCTGCTTCTGGATAAAAATGAAAATATTATAGCTGTGGCTCCTTATGGAATTAAAGGGGTTGATTTTCCCATTCGATTTAGCAGCGTAGATAGCTCAAGGCGGGTGTTGACTTCCCCAATTATTTCTCCTCATTCAGGAAAACTGGTCGTTTATATAAGTATTCCGGTTCAAGGTGGGGGGAAGCTTGTTGCAGAACTCAGTCTCAATCGTTTGCAGAAGTTCCTCTACGGATTTCTTTCTTCAAACAGGTTCATAATTCTGACAGATCCTTATGGTAATTTGATTGTTCATCCTGATCGGGAACTGGTAAATATACAGGCGAACGTAGGTTCTCTGGGGATTTTTAAAACGAATCTAGAATCTGGGGAAGGTGAATTTTATCGGGCTGAAGGCAGGCTCTGCTTTGGCCGGGTAGTGAATATCTCTGGAACCGGCTGGAAACTTCTGGTCGGGTGTTCAGCTTATTACCTTTTTCAACCCGCCATGGCTCTCGGGCTGTTGGTAGGTTCGCTGGTTGTGCTTTTTTTCTTGATTTTACTGTTTGCCTTGAAGAAAGGATTTCGGGAAGGGGTAGTTACTCCTCTGGTTGGTTATGTCAGGAAATTATCTGCTGTGGCTGAGGGCAAGTATCCCACTTCAGCTTCTCAAGAAAGCGGGTTTGCGGAACTGGACGAATTGGGTAGGGTTTTTGATTCCATGGCCGAGCAGGTTCGTGAGCGAGAACACGATCTCAGGGTTTCAAAAAGATATTTTCAGAGTGTTATTGATTCCATGCCTTCCGCCCTTGTCTGGGTTAACGAGGATATGGATGTCTGCCAGTGCAACAACCGGGCTTTGGAGTTGTTCAATCTGGACTCAACAGAAATAGAACCGGAAAATGTAGAAGTCTTTTTTGCCGGGCGTAAAGATATCGTGAATGTAATTGTTGAAGCGGGGGAGTTTAATTCTCCGAAAGTTCTTGAGCGGACCAGTGTCAGCGATGTTTCTACTGAGATATTTGATGTTACGGCTTTTCCTTTGCGTGGCTTTGAGGTTAAGGGCGTTGTGGTCAGGATTGACGATGTTACCTCCCGGGTGCGCATGGAAGAGATTATGGTCGAGACCGAGAAGATGATGTCTGTGGGTGGTCTTGCAGCAGGAATGGCTCATGAAATTAATAATCCCCTTGGGGGGATTATGCAGGGTGTTCAGAACCTTGAGCGTAAGTTTTCTCCAGAAATAGAAGCCAATATTTCTGCCGCTGATGAGATAGGGTGTTCGCTTGAAGCCATGCAGAAGTATATTGAATTCCGGAAGGTCGGAGCAATCATCGAGGGCATTAGGGATTCTGGAATGCGTGCAGCGAGAATAGTTTCCAATATGCTGGAATTCAGTAAGCCTGGAAAGGATGTGGCGACTACTGTTAATATTCACGATTTGATTGAAGATTCACTTGAATTGTCAGCTAAGGATTACGATCTGAAACGGAAATATGATTTTATGCACATCAATATTGTGCGCGAATTTTCAGCAGACGTGCCACGAATAATATGTTCGCCCACGGAGATTGAGCAGGTTTTTTTTAATCTTTTTAAGAATGCGGCACAGGCTATGAGTGAACACGGTGTTTCCGGCGGAACACCGCATATTTATATCCGCACACGTAATCGGCGAGACACAGTTGTTATCGAAATTGAGGATAACGGTCCCGGCATGAGCACTGAGGTGCGTAAAAGAATTTTTGAGCCGTTTTTTACCACCAAGGCGGGGGGAGTGGGGACTGGGCTGGGACTTTCTGTCTCATATTTTATAGTTACCCAGAACCACGGAGGGACCTTTTCCGTAAGTTCTGTTCCGGGCCGCGGGGCGCGGTTCACCATTGCCCTGCCTGTGCAAAAGAATAAACTGTGATTGCTTATAGGTTAGCTTTTTTGGTTGAAGGGAATTCTAATAGTAAAACGGGTCCATTGACCAGGGGAGGAATCTACTCTCATGCTTCCGTGATGGTGGCCTGTTATGATGTAGTATGAAACAGAAAGTCCTAGCCCGGTTCCTTTGCCCACTTCTTTAGTTGTGTAAAAGGGTTCGAAAATTCTGGAGCGTATTTCATGGGGGATACCGGGGCCGTTATCCTCTATTTCAATGATGACGGCCTGTGAATCTTTTTTTATCCGGCAGATGAAGTGCGGTGAATCCTGCTGATAGTCCTTCTCCAGCATTGCTTCTGCCCCGTTTTTTATAAGATTCATGAAGACCTGTTGGATTTCGGTACTTTCACAGTAAACCGGGGCGATCGATTGATCATATTCGCGAATTATTTCGATTTGTCTAAAGTCGTAAAGTTTCTCAAGGTTATAGTCGCTAGTCGACAGTTCAATAGCTTTGTCCAAAATAGTAGTAATGTCATGGTAGGCGTATTCATTTTTGCTTTGTCGGCTGAAAGATAGCATATTGGAAACTATTTTAGCTGCCCGGTTGCCCGCTTCTTGAATTCTTTGTATCATTCGCGGGAGACCTCGTTCATCCATATATTTTTGGACTTGCTCCAACGTAATACCGCATTTTTCCGCAGTCTTGGCGTTCATTTTCAAATTGGCATAGAGACGGTTGTGTAAATTCTGGGTGTTTCCAAGGATTCCAGCAAGCGGGTTGTTTATCTCGTGGGCCATACCAGCGGCGAGGCCGCCGATGGACATCATTTTTTCTGTCTGGATCATCAGTTGCTCGGTTTTCTTTCGCTCAGTGATGTCCATATGAGTGCCGATCAATCTTAGCGGTGCTCCATTTTTGTCAACTTCAGGTACCCGCCCACGGGAAAAAATCCATTTCCAGTCCCCGTCTTTAGTTTGCATTCTGAATTCAAGGGAAAAAAGGGAGTCCAGCCCATTCTCGGGGAATTTCTCCAAATAAGTGGTTACGATTTCAGAGGCCCGGTCCCTGTCGTCAGGATGTATTAGTTGAAGCCATGTTTCGTATTTATGTGGGAACTCGTCTGAATCATAGCCCAGCATTTCAAAATAGCGCGGACTGAAGTAAACTGCATTGGTCTTCAAATTCCAGTCCCACAGTCCGTCTCTCACAGCCCGTAAGGCCATATCGAAGCGTTCTTCGCTGACTTTCAAACTTTTCTGGATGCGTTCGCGTTCATCCAATTCTTTTCTTAGAGCTTTAGTTCGTTGGGCAATTTTCTTTTTAAGTGCATGGTTTATAGTGACAAACAAACCAATTGTGACAAGCAATGCCATTAAGCCGAAAAATGCATATTGCTTTGCCTCTGCGGTGCTGATCCCCGGTTCATAATTAACCGATAACCATGAGTTGTTAATTGCAGCCACATCCTTTTGGGACATGGCCTGAATTGTTTTGGAAACGATTGAAGCCAGTTCTGGCCAATCCTTGCGGATTCCCATAGATAGCTTGAGGTCATTAAATTTGGCCGGGGCGGCGACCTTTAGGTTTGACAGCCCGTAGTGACGGATAAAATAGACCACCACAGGGAGGGCGTTGATGGTGGCGTAAGCCTCTTTTGTTGCCACATCTTTGAGTGAGTCCAGCGTTGGGGTTCTTGATTTTATTACTTTAAGTTTAAGCCCGGGGTATTGTTGTTTAATCTGTCTTTGAAGGATGAATCGATCTTGAACAGAAATAGTCTTTGTTTTCAAGTCACTAAGCCCGCCTACAAACTCAGCGTCATTACGGGTGACAATAACCCACGGCAATGTCTGATAAGGGACGCTGAAAGTCATGTCCTGCTTACGTTTTTCCGTTAATTGGATAGCCGGAACCATGTCTATTCCACTATGTTCACGTATGGATTTCAATGCATCAGGCCAGGATACATCATTTTGAGTTACGTATTGGAATTTTATACCGTGAACTGATGATAGTATGTTCAAATAATCAATGGATATCCCTGAAATCCCATTTTCAGTCATCATGAACGGGGGCCAATCCCCGATTCTGACAGTGACTTTTCTGTCCTGTTTGAGCCATGCTTGTTCAGCATCGGACAGATTTATTCTATCTTGGAGGGATTTAATGCTGATTCCGTCTACGCGGTTTGAAGCATTTTTTGACGCACAGGAGTTGTTTACCCTGTTGAACAGGAACAATGCACAGAAGATAATGATTAGAATGTATTTTATATCAGACTGGCGAGTCATAATTTGACAGCTCTTTTGTATAGTTGTCTTTTCTGGGTATAGTCTATGTGTTGTGGAACTATAGTTTTTCTGTGTAATTATTTACGATATTACCATAGGCGATGTTTAAAAGGAACTATATGAGTGTCGATTTTTTTGGCAAGCATCTCGTTGACACGGGTTTGCATGCTTGCCTATCATAATGCAATGATCGATAAAGCCTCCGCCATAGAAACCATCATGCGCAAGCTTAAGAAAATCCCTATCGGGCAGGGGCTGGACTTACGCACCTATAAGAGGGACCGATCCCTGATGATTATGCGTACGGGTAAGGATTCGTTTACCGTAATCGAGGATGGGTTCAGCAAGGAGCAGTTCGAGGAAGATTTTAAGGGGTTGAAAAAGTTGTTCAAAAAGTTGTTGAAACGAGAGTTTCCGCGCAGCAACAAGATTCGTGTTTACGATATTGATGAAAACAGCTTAAGTAGATGATCATTACAGGTCGGTCCTTTTTGTATTAAGGACACACAACGTTTTCTGGATTGTTATTTTAAGTAGGTTATATTTTTTTTACTATAAGTATATCGTTTACAGTTCTCTTAGAGTTATGCTTTTTAAGATAAGATTTGTGTTGTTATACTTTTAAAGGCTTGAAGGTTCTAAATGTCATATATTCGGATTTTGATCATTACGTTAGTTTTTGTTTTAGGTATGGCTGCACTGGCGTTTGGAGCAGATGAATTCAGGCCGGTAGTAATCTATCAAGGCGAAATTAATAAAAACGACTATAATCTTAATATTCATGAGGGTGTTGAAGAATTTTCAAAGGCAACTGGACTCGCTGTTAAGGAAATAGTGGTCGGCTTGCAGATGAAGGATTATCTGGATGCGTTGGAGGAAGTCTGTGCAAAAGGTTATTCTCCTGTAGTTCTTATCTATGCTGATCACCTGAAAGATTTAAATTTATACGTAAGGGAGTATTCCTCTATCCGTTTTCTGGCATTGGGGAAGCTAATTGATGAACCGAACCTCTTTTCTTTTGATTTTGCAGAGCATGAAGGTTCTTTTCTGGCGGGGGCTCTTGCGGCAATGAATTCAAAGTCTAAAATTGTAGGGTTTGTTTCAATTTCAGATATGCCTTTAATGCGGCGTTTCGCATGCGGCTATGAACAGGGAGCTAAGTATATAGATCCGGATATCAATGTTTTAACGGGTTTTGTGGGAAGATATCCCGGGGTCTGGTTTGATGGACCGGCTGCAGCTAAGGTTGCCGATAAGTTGATGAATCAGGGGGCAGACGTTGTTTTTCAGGCTGCCGGAGGGGCTGGCCCAGCTGTTCTTGAGGTCGTGGCAAAACGCGGAAAACTAGGTATAGGCGTGGATCGTAACCAAAACGGTCTTTATCCGGGTCATGTTCTTTCCTCGATGTTTAAAAGGATGGATCGGGTCATTTATGCCGCATTGGTTCATTCAAGGCGGGGTATCTGGCGTGACAATGTTAAGTCTTTCGGTGTTGCGCAGAATGCAGTTGGGTTGTCTTTTGATGAGAACAATGCTCCGCTGATAACAGATGAAATGCGAAAAAAAATTGAAGAACTAAAAAACAAAATTGCAATTGGTAAAATACAAGTGCACGATTTCGTTTTAGATAATAAATGTTCGTGGTAGAAAGGTCTCTGTCATGAAAACATATATAGAAAGCATTGCTACTGTTTTTATTCTTGCGATATTTTTCAGTTTTTTGGTTCCCTTGACCATTGGTGTTACATATTCGCTACATGAAGAAAAAAAACGTATTGAAACTGAGTTTAATGAATTTCAAAACAGACTTTTTGGTTCACTTGAGCGTGAATTGATTGAAGCTGTTATGAATCTTGAGCCGGTTCAGCTTGAAAATATACTGCGACTGGTTGTTCAAGATCCTCGCATCGTCAGGGTTAAGGTGGTTTCGTTCATTTATAATATGACTTTGGCAGATTTGAATAAAGGCCCAGAAGAAGAGAAATCGCGTTTTCTTGTTAAAGAAAAGGATTTTGTAAAGGGAGGTGAGACTGTAGGGCGTTTAATAGTCTATTTCGATAAAGATTATAGTGAAAGCGAAATTTCTGAAGGTCGTAGAAGTATAATTATGCTGTTTGCGGGGATGTTTATCTGCGGCATGTCGCTCATTATTCCTATAATTTATTTTAAACTGATAAAGCCGACAGCTAGACTTATGGTTCAGACGGAAAGCATCTCCTCCGGCAATATGGATTCTTGTTTTGAGTGGGAGGGAGGCGATGAACTTTCTCGGCTGGGCTATACGCTTGATGATATGCGACAGGAGCTTAAGTCCAGTTTTAATCGTATTCAGGAGCTTGCTGTTACAGATGAGTTAACAGGAATGCCTAACCGCAGGGCTTTTTATGCTGATGCTGAAAAGATGGTAGCCTTGGGCGAGAGATACGATTGGCCTGTAACAATTGCCCTTATGGACATTGATTATTTTAAGGTAATTAATGATGAATTTGGGCATGCTGTAGGGGATCAGGTTCTTCAGATTATTGCGCAGTTGATTATGATTTTGACTAGGAAAACTGATATCTGTGCACGTTATGGAGGCGAAGAATTTGTCATCTGTTTGCCCGAAACTAATATTTCAGATGCGCGGATAGTAGTAGAAAAGATTCGTGCTGAAGTGCAGAAACATGTTTATTCCCATGGCCAGCAGGTAACGATGAGTATCGGGTTGGCAGAGAATCTATCTCAGCAGGGGCTCGAAAAGACTATTCTACAAGCTGATCAGGCTATGTATAAAGCTAAGAATAGTGGGCGAAATCGTGTGATTGACTATTCTGAGATTGAGGCAGGCGCTGATTCTGCTGAAAAAATTTTATAAATTATCGCTATGTATTAGTCGTCGTGGGTGTAAAAAATACCTTTGTTTTTTATATGCCAGCTTGTGTGCAGTAAAGAATTAGAACCGATCTCGAAAGAGGTCGGTTTTTTTATGTTGATTTTGAGGTACTGGGGTTTGGTTTTCAGGGGGTTAAATTTCTTGCATCAAAAAATATCTTGATATAAAGAATCTTCATATAAAGATAAATTGAGGGCTTGTGAAGCAGGTGAGCATAGAAATGGATAAAATTGATTTAATGACTGAGCAGTGGGCAAAAGAGCGGCCTGAGTTGAAGGCTGAATCCATGGAGATATATGGCAGGCTGATGATGGTTAACAAGCTTGCCGAGAAAGCAATGGCAGGTTTTTTAAAATCGCATGGATTAACAAACCCTGAGTTTGATGTTTTGGCTGTGCTTCGGCGTGCCGGGGAGCCATATAAATTATCAGTGGGGGAATTGTGTGAAGCTGCATTGCTGACAAGTGGTGCTATGACCAACCGCATTGATAAACTGGTGAAGAAGAAACTGGTTGAACGGGAAGCTAATATGGATGACCGGCGAGGGGTTCATGTTGTTTTAACTGCGGCTGGTTTTGAATTAATTGATTCAATAATTCATGAGCGCTTTGCTGTCGCAGACAGGTTTATGGGGAATCTATCGGCTGACGACCGTAAATCTTTGAATAAAACTTTGAAAACATTTTTAATAAGCTACGAATAGTAGAGCGTAATTGAGGTTTGTTATGAATTCGATTTGTATTTTTTTAGGATCAAATGCCGGGAATGATCCTTTGTATATGCAGGCAGCACGGGAGACAGGGCTTGAACTTGCCAAACGCAATCTTACATGCGTTTACGGCGGGTCCTGCACCGGAATGATGAATGAACTTGCTGATTCTGTTCTGGGTGCCGGGGGCGAAGTTATAGGGGTAACTGTTCAGGCTTTGAAGGATAAGGAGCAGTTTCATAAAAATTTAACTAAGCTTCATGTCACGCCGACAATGCATGAAAGAAAAAAAATGATGGTTGAGCTGGCTGATGGATTCATAGCTCTTCCGGGCGGGATAGGGACTTATGAGGAATTTTTTGAAGTTTATACTCTGAAACAGTTAGGTTTTCATTCCAAGCCATGCGGTTTATTGAACGTGAATAATTTTTATCATCCCCTTGAGCTTATGATGAGTACGGCAGAAGGGGAGGGCTTTTTGAAAACGCCTTACGCTGAGTCAGTGTCAGTTTCCGCAAGTGTTCCTGAATTATTTGATCTGTTGCTGAGCAGTTCTGACTAGTCCGCTTAGGGGGCCTGTAGTCCAGAAATAAACCATGGGTAATACTTTTGCTGCTTGATTTGCAGTATCCAAAGCATCCAAAATTTAGGGCCGGTCTCGCAAGAGGTCGGCCTTATTCCTTTATATATCCAACGAAATTAGCATTACTTTTCCAATCGATGATAACATCTTTCTTTGAAACTCCGTTCTTAAATGAGACGCCAAAGCAGGTTCGGTAGCCTTTGGGAGCTCCAAGTTCATACATCGAGAAGTATTGATTGGAAACTAAGCCTCCAGCTTTACTTTCATTGCCGGAGTCGAACACTGTCCCTGCCATGAATCCACAAAAGAATAGCAGGCAGGCAAATAGCAATGAGCTTAATTTTTTCATTTTAATTTCTCCTTGCCCCTTACTAACAAATCAGTCCTAATAAAGGAAATGTATTTAATGCTGCGTCCTGCATTAATTTGCGCGAGCCATAGTTATTGTTGAGGCGGGTCTGTATGTTTAGGGGTAGGCTGTCTTTAAATATTTAGGAGATAATATGAATGACAATAAATTAAATCTTTTGTGGACCAATGCCGACCCGGTGACCTCTGAACTGATGGTGATGATGTATGCGTATAACGCAATCAAAAAGGGCTGGTGGGAAGATGTGCGGGTAATTATCTGGGGTGCAACAGCAAAGCTGGTCGCAGAAGATGTGCATATCCAGAACCTGATCGCTGAGGCCAGAGAAGTCGGAGTAGAATTCAGTGCCTGTGAAGCCTGCGCCAATCAGCTGGGGGTAAAGTCGCAGCTTGTAAAATTAGGTGTTGAGCTCAAATTCTGGGGTGCGCCTTTGACCGAGATCATCAAGGGTGGGGAGCATTTGATTACTGTTTAAGATCTTGATGTGTTTGGAATATTGGGTCGGTATCGTAAGAGGTCGGCCCTTTTCTTTTGTCCTGTGGTGGGCGGTGGCGTCCCTCTTACTGTATATAATCCTGCCAAACTCATGGACACCTTGCATCCGCATGTTTTACATGTAGAGAACGGAATCCCCTATCATTGTAGCCAATATTCTTTCTGTCAGGAGTTACTATGGGCGAACTTGTCCTTGCCGGCGCCGGGCACGCGCACATGCTGCTTATGGAAGCCATCCCGGACATCATTGCGGACGAACATCACGTCACGGTTATCGGCCCTAATGATCGTCACTATTATTCGGGGATGGGGCCAGGTATGCTTGGAGGTTCTTACTGCCCCGATGAAATAAGTTTTCCCGTGAAGTCCATGGTGGAAAGTCGAGGTGGAACTTTCGTACTCGGCAAGGTTGTACGCATAGATCCGCACAAGCGTCTGGTCATTCTTGAAGAGGGGCAAGAAGTTTCTTACGACGTGCTTTCCTGCAATCTTGGCAGTTTCGTACCCGGAGGTATTGCGGATGAGGACTGCACCGATGTCTATACCGTAAAACCCATACAAAACCTTATGCAGGCCCGCACTAGGATTCAGGAAATCGCTTCCGAGCGCCCGGTGCGCATCGGTATATGCGGGGGCGGTCCTGCCGCGCTTGAAATGGCCGGAAATGCTTTGGCGGCGGCTAAGGAACTGGGCCGCTTCGGTGCTAAAGTCCAGATTTTCACAGGTAGCGCATTTCTGCGCAACCTGCCGGACAGGGTGCGTAGCCTTGCGTTCAAAAAATTGAGTAAACTTGGAATTGACATTGTTCAGGGTCGTTACGTGGAGCGTGTGGCAACCGGCGGGGTCATATTGCAAAACGGACAACACTATGAACAAGACATTATTTTTCTGGCTTTGGGTGTGAAGCCTTCTAAAATTTTTGCTGCCTCGGACATGCCTACAGGGAAGGATGGCGGGCTTATGGTCAACCGCTACCTGCAAAGTGTTTCCCATCCGGAAATTTTCGGTGGAGGCGATTGTATCTGGTTCGAACCGAACCCTCTGGATAAAGTGGGTGTTTATGCCGTACGCCAGAACCCCGTACTCGTCCACAATGTGCGGGCGCAGCTCGAAGGCCGCAGTCTGACCGCATTTGAACCGGGCGGTTCCTATCTTCTCATATTTAATATCGGGGGAGGGAAAGGCATATTGCACAAGAACGGATTAAGCTTCGGCGGGCCTCTCGCTTTCATGATCAAGGACTATATCGACAGGAAATTCATTAAGCGATTTAAGATGGCTGGGAATTGAACGGGAGCGCTCTTGCGTCATTAACGTAAGGCCTCCCTAATTATAGGTGATCGGAGCAGGCTAATTAACTCAAACAGCTAGCTCTCGCTGATTGCTGGGACATGTCAGATGATGCTGAAACTTTACGTGATGTTTCTGAGCATTTGTGTCCTGCGTTTTGGGGAAGTTGTACAACCTGTTCAGAAAAGGGCTTTTGTAACATGGATCGGAAAGGCTTTTATCTAATTCTGACTGAATCATAGCATAACCATCTAGCGTGAAATGGCACAAAGTGTGATTGATCTCAGCCCACCCTGCTATGGGTACCTCTTCATCATATGGAAAATTAACAAAATTTTTCCTTCCCATGTGTATATAGTCTAGAGAATTATGTGCCTTTTCAAATTTTTTATTAATTGATTTCAGGTAATCCTCTGACATTACTTCACGTAACACATTCATAAGATCGGTTTTTAAGGTGCCTTTAACTATATTCAACACTGTGCTGCTGGCAAGCCAGGATGCAACATCGAGATTTTCGACCCTTCTGCCTCCGCAGCCAAGCGCTTTTACTGAGTTGTGTGCGATGGGTTTAACATCTTCTGCATATTTTGAAAAAGCTAGCTGAGCATCACTTGGGATGCAGCCCCGGAACTGATCGCTCAATCTCTTATGCCTTTCTTTTTTGACTATTCTGAGCAGCAGACCTGTTTTAACAAAATGAGATAGCAAAGATGGGTCAACAACCATTCTTCCCAAATCTTCAGAGTATTGGCTACCAATACACTCATGTACTTGTTTTTTGAACCAAAGCGGAATGCTGTCAGTAATTCCATAATCTTCTTTTATTAATTTAGCATTTAAGATGCAAACGTCTATGTGCCTGGGGTTTACCACAAGATTCCCAAAATCCACGACTTTGTAATTGTCAGCATACGTTCCAGCCAATAAAACGGTCAATTCCATTAATTTCGCATAGCTTAAGGCAATAAAAGGAAAATGTTTAACATCGGAATTCTTTGATATGCCTTCTAGCTCGACTTGTCTTAAAGTAATAAATTCCTCATCTAAATTTTTTGGATCTATTGTTGAATCTAGGAACTCATTAAATCTTATTAAATCACTAATTGTCATATCCATCTGTCACTCCGTATGCCAAGTGAGAAAAATCTGCCTTGCTCTGTTTCCACCAGTTAATCGCTATCGTTAATGGTAAGTAGAAGAACGATTCTAAGTATAGTTAGTGTGATATATGTCTAAGTTGACACAATGCTCATCACAAAAAAATCAACGGAATAAATGAGATCAATCGGATAACTGGGTGCTGGTTGCACTCCCTTTTGCCCTATATTCCTTGCTTGCGCATAATCACATGTTGTAATATTCCAAGCATTAGGCCAAATGTGTGTCTATCTCTGTATACCACTTCATCCGTTCGGTTCACGGGCATAAAAATCACGAGTGAGAGCAATGAAATTCATTCCTGCGCAGTTGCTGTACTTCTTTCAGGACCGTCGCGCACAACGCAACCTACACTCCCTTATAAGGTTCATCCTGTTTCTGAGTTTCTTTATTGTTGTCTACAGTGTTTTATTCCACGTACTTATGGAAATGGAAGGGCAGCATTTTTCATGGATTACAGGCTTCTATTGGACCTTGACGGTCATGTCCACGCTTGGTTTCGGCGACATCACCTTTACGTCGGATCTCGGAAAGCTGTTCTCTCTGTGCGTCCTCATGTCGGGCATCGTTTTTCTGCTGGTCATGTTGCCCTTCACGTTCATTCAGTTCTTTTACGCACCGTTTCTTGAAGCGCAGACCAAGTCGAGGGCAGCCCGGGAATTGCCTGAGGATACATCCGACCACCTGATCATCATCGGTTCCGACCAGATCGCCCTGAGTCTGGCTTCGCGCGTGAGGCAATTCAACTACATGTATTGCATTCTGGTCAACGAGGTGAATCACGCCCTGGATCTGGTGGATCAGGGGTACAATGCCGTGGTGGGTGAGTCCGACGATCCGCATACTTTCGAGCTTTTGCGGACCGATAAGGCGGCCATGGTGGTGCTGCTGAGCGATGACATGAAGAACACCAATGCAGCCTTTACCATTCGTGAGGTTGCACCGGACGTGCCGGTGGTGGCCAACGCCGACTCCGCAGAGTCGGTGGATATTTTAGAGCTGGCAGGCTCAAGCCATGTTTTCCAGTTCATGGACATGCTCGGGGAAAAGCTCGCACGGCGCACCCTTGGAACCGGTGCTCGAAGCAACATTATCGGCAACATCAACACGCTCAATCTCGCCGAGGCCCCTGTCGCGGACACACTGCTTGTGGGGCGAACCGTTAAAGATAGCGGGGTGCGCGATGCCACCGGCATGAACATAGTTGGCCTCTGGGAGCAGGGGCGGTTGGTCTCTGCCCGTCCGGATACTGTGATCACTTCAAAAATGGCCATGATTCTTGCCGGTTCCGAGGAGCAGTTGAAGGCCTTTGACGATTTTGTCGGCGAAGTACCTCCCATGGAGGCACCAGTGCTTATCCTCGGCGGTGGGCGAGTGGGGCAGTCTGCCGCAAAGTTACTCAGACAACGAGGCATCGACTATAAGATCGTGGAAAAGAATCCCAAGCTCATCTGTGACGATGGGCACTACATTTACGGCAGTGCTTCGGACATCGATGTGCTGAAGGCAGCAGGCATCGACAGCGCACCCTCGGTGTTCGTTACCACGCATACCGATGACCTGAACATCTACCTGACGATTTATTGCAGACGGCTCAGGCCGGACATTCAGATAATTAGCCGGGCAACATTCGACAGGAACATCACGGTCCTGCACAAGGCCGGCGCCGATCTGGTCATGTCCTACGCTTCTATGACGGCCAATACGATCATCAACCTGTTGAGCCCGGGCAAGGTGATGACCCTGACCGAAGGCCTGAACATCTTCCGGGTTGAGGTTGGTCGTTCGCTTGCTGGCAAAACGCTCATGAAGAGCAACATTCGGGACGAAACCGGATGCAGCATCATAGCGGTATCTCGTGGTGATGAAATGGAAATCAACCCTGATCCGATGCTTCCGCTGGACAAGGGAGCATCGTTGCTTGTCATAGGTGTGGCCGATGACGAATGCCGCTTTTTGGATAAGTTTCAGGCTTGATGGAGTCGTTTAGGTTCTCCATAAAAAAAGGACTTACATTAACATAATGTAAGTCCTTGGGTTTACTGGTCGGGTCAGGATGAATTCATTTGCCGCGTCTTGTGGCTTACCCTATCTCCAAAGAAGTATTGGATAACGTAGTGAAAGACGCGCTGTCTGCTCTGTAATATACTAGAACTTCGAAAACATTGGGTCGGTCTCGTAAGAGGTCGGCCCTTTCTTTTGGTCTGCTGAGTATCAGTGTCGGCGTTGGAAATGCCTTTCATTACTCTGATTTCCATTCTGTAAGATTTGGGGGATAGAGTCTTGAAGGTACAATTGATTTTGAAAGTAATTGTTTGTTTTATTTCTATTTTTCTTGGAATCGAGAGGACAAAGTTGCCTGATTGTGGCTGGCAAAGTCATCAATGAGTTTTTTAGCGTCTCGCAATGCCCAAACTTTGTTTAAAGGTAAGATGAAGGCTATTGCGAAGGATGTAGCCGATATTGTAAAGTATTTTATAAACTCTGATATTGAAGAAGAATAAAAATTCATTTTCACAAATGAGATGATCATTAACAAACATAGCAATGCATATAGTAAGGTGTAAAATCTAATTTGCCATTTGTAATTCCATAGTGTGCTGTTTTTGTTATTGAATGACAGTCTTATGTAGTCATTGCTAATAATTTCTTCTTTTGTATATGAATGTCCTTTTGCATAGTTTTTCAAAGTCATCAATGGATTATTAAAGTTAAGCATATATCTAATCGTTCGCGCATCAATAAGTTTTTTTGTGAAAGCCCTATACCATAGTTGAAGTTCTAGATCATTTGCTTCTTTCCATCTGTTTTCTTTTAATAACTCTTTAGATATAAAGTAGTCGTCTTTATACTTACTTTTTCTTCCAAATTTATTTTTGTACGTGAATAAAGAAATGAAGATTCCTAAGACCATGGCAATGTAACCAGCATACTGGAAAATGATAGGTGTTGCTTCTAATATTGAATTCATATCCGTTCTTGCTCGTTGTGGCTGATGATGGTTTTCATGATTTTTAGTTCTTTAGACTCAGCAAATTTGCGAGAAGATATAAATAGCGGACGATTAGGTGAGATTTGAACATAGTCGATTGGTGTTGGCGTTCGGCGTTTATCAACTTTAATTTCCATGCAATATGAGTTGAAATAGAATCGATAGAAGTTCACTCCCATATGTCGGGTCTGGTATGGGTCCATTATGACAGTGCTAAGCTCTGTAGTGTCAAATTTGGCTAAAATAATGGAGTATTCCTGCTCGCTGCCGGGGTCACCTTGTTCAATCATTTCTTTCACTCGTTTTTCATGAACACCAATGGAGACTCTTTTGAAAAGAGGTTGAGTCGATACGGAAGCTCGCCATAATAGGCTTAGTCCAAAGAGTTTCAACAAGCCATAATTAAAGTTATCAATTTGAAGAGCTTGTAGTCCTGTCACGTTGGAAAATTCTTTTTTTTCGTACTTTTCTTCTAAGAAAAAACTTGAAGCGTAATTGTCGTACTTATCGAATTTTCTTTCACACTCAGAGCAAACGATAGTCTTGTCATAAACTCCTTTAGGTGATCTTCGTTTATGTTCATCTCTTTTATTCGTAATAATCTCTGGAACTTCTCCCCCAGAAAACAAAGGTTTATAAAGTGATTTAGGGATAATATGAGATTTCACTAGTTTACGATCATTTTGACAGAATTTACAAATCATTCATTAGGCCGTCGTTTGTTTATCGAAGTTAAAGTCTATGCTGAAATGTTTGACCGACCTCAGAATGTTTTCTGAAGTCGGCCTTTATGGTTCAGTATTAAGCGAAGATGGTCCGCAAAGAACTAAGCTGTGAATTCCCCAGCATGAAGAATGATTTCAACTTCTTTTTTGTTAGATTTAATGCTGACTTATGAACCTTGTTAAGACTTTTTATGAAGTTTTTTATAGCTTTGATTTGATGGATGAGAATTCCTTCTAACATCTCAGTTAATTGATTTCTAAATGCGTAGTAAAGTCTTCCGAACCTTGTCGCTTTATCATCATGTATATAGTCACCAGATACAAACCCATTTGTTTTTAACCATTTGGTTGCTTGTTTTGATGGAGCAATTTTACTTAATATTTGTTCCCACATGGTGCGCATTGAAATAAATGTATGGCGAGTCCGGTCTGGATTATTTCCCGATGCTGCTCGTGCTGCACCGATGTATTGCTGAATAAGTGTGGGATCAATCTTTTTAAGAATCTTTACACAGTTATCGTCGATCAATTCTTGCTTTGCGCTTTCCCCCGAAATTAGGACCACGAGTTAAGGTGGAGTCTGCGTCCTAAAAACGATAAGGAAGGACGTATGAGCAAAACAGGAAAAAGACGGAAGCATTCGGACAAATTCAAGGCCAAGATAGCTCTGGAAGCAATCCGGGGAG